>JAKAXN010000075.1 GCA_021816565.1 Actinomycetes bacterium | reverse complement strand
TCGCCCTGGAGTTCATCGACCAGAGCGCCGACTTCCTGGCCGCGGTGCAGATCATCGTCTACGCCGGCGCCATCGTCATCCTGTTCCTGTTCGTCATCATGTTCCTCGGCATCGACCGCAAGGAGGCGGCGGGCAGCGAACCGACCAGGTTCCAGAAGCCCCTGGCCGCCGTCACCGGCCTGGCCGCCCTGGCCCTGCTGCTGGCCCTGTCCCGGGTCGACCACTGGGTCAGCGGGGCCCCGGCCCAGTCCGGCACCCTCAACGGCGCCGGCAGCAACGTCCAGAAGCTGGGGCAGTCGATCTACACCGGCTACCTGCTGCCGTTCGAAATGACCGCCGCCCTCCTGGTCATCGCCGTGGTGGCCGCCGTGGTCATGTCCCGGCGCCACCACCCGGCCGCCGGTGAGATGTCCCCCGAGCGCCAGCAGCAGCTGCTGCAGGAGCCGGGCGACGACCAGGTGGCGGAGCGCCCCGTTCCCGATCCCGAGTCGCTGGAGGGAGTACCCGCCGAATGAGCGTTCCCGCCGCGTGGTACCTGATCCTGGCCGCCGTCCTGTTCCTGGTCGGCGCCACCGGGCTCCTGGTGCGCCGCAACGTGCTGGTCATGTTCATGTGCATCGAGCTCATGCTCAACGCCGTCAACCTGACCTTCGTGACCTTCGCCCGGCTGCTGAACGACGTGGGCGGACAGGTCGACGTGTTCTTCGTGCTGGTGGTGGCCGCCGCAGAGGTAGTGGTCGGGCTGGCCATCATCGTGGCCATGTTCCGCCGCCGGGCCGCGGCGACCGCCGACGACATCCACATCCTGAAGGGCTGATCCCGAACCAGTGAACGCCGCTTACGCAATAGTCGCGCTGCCGCTGCTCGGCGCCGTCATCCTCCTCTTCGGCGGCCGGCGCATCCTGGACCCCGTTTCGGGCTGGCTGGCCACGCTGATGTCGGCCGGGGCCTTCGTGGCCACCGCCGTGGTGTACTTCACCCAGCTGGGGCGGCCGGCCGCCGAGCGGACGGTGGAGAAGAACATCTTCACCTGGATGCCGGTGTCCAACCTGCACGTCAACTTCGGGCTGCAGCTCGACCCGCTGTCGATCCTGTGGGCGCTGTTCGTCACCGGCGTCGGGACCCTCATCACGATGTACTCCATCGGCTACATGAAGGGCGACCCGAGCTTCAGCCGGTTCTTCTTCTACCTCAACGCCTTCGTGTTCTCGATGGTGGTCCTGGTGCTGGCCAACAACTACCTCTTCAGCTTCCTCGGCTGGGAGGGAGTGGGCTTCTGCTCCTACGGCCTGGTCGGCTTCTGGTTCGAGCGGGAGAGCGCCGCGGTGGCGGCCAAGAAGGCCTTCGTCACCAACCGGGTCGGCGACTTCGGCTTCATGATCGCCCTGTTCCTGATGTTCCAGCACTTCGGGTCGTTCAACTACTCCACGGTGCTGGCCCCCCTGATCGGCGGCCACTCCACCCTGGCCGGGGCCACCGCCACCGGCCTGGCCCTCATGCTGTTCCTCGGGGCCGTGGCCAAGTCGGCGCAGATCCCGCTCTACATGTGGCTGGCCGACGCCATGGAGGGCCCCACCCCGGTGTCGGCGCTGATCCACGCCGCCACCATGGTGACCGCAGGCATCTACCTGGTGGCCCGCAGCGCCCCCATCATCCACTTCAGCTCATCCGCCCAGTGGCTCATCGCCTCGATCGGTGCGGCGACCGCCCTGCTGGCCGCCACCATCGCCTGCAACCAGAACGACATCAAGAAGGTCCTCGCCTACTCCACCATCTCCCAGCTGGGCTACATGTTCCTGGCCGAGGGATCCGGCGACTACCAGGCCGGCATCTACCACACCGTCATGCACGCCTTCTTCAAGGCCCTGCTGTTCCTCTCGGCCGGGGCGGTGATCCACGCCCTGCACGACGAGCAGGACATGAAGCGGATGGGCGGTCTGCGAAAGTACCTGCCCATCACCTACCCGGCGTTCATGATCGGATACCTGGCGCTGGCCGCCATACCGCCGTTCGACGGGTTCTGGTCCAAGGACACCGTCCTGGCGGCGGCCTGGCACAAGAGCCCGGCCCTGTGGGCGGTGGGCGTGCTCACCGCCTTCCTCACCGCCTACTACATGAGCCGGCAGGTGATGCTGGTCTTCTACGGGGAGGCCCGCTGGAGCGACCACGCCGCCGAGCACGGAGCGGCCGGCCACGGCCACGCCGGAGCCCACGGCGGCCAGCCCCACGAGGCCCCCTTCACCATGACCGTCCCGCTCATCATCCTGGGCGTGGCGTCGTGCATCGGCTGGCTGATCAACGCCCCATTCGGCGGGCTGGACTTCCTCAACAAGTGGCTGGCCCCGCTGTTCCCCGCCACCGTCGCCACCCCCTTCACGGTGGCCACCGGCACCAAGTGGATCATCGGGACGGTCGCCGCGGTGTTCGCCTTCGGCGGGCTGTTCGCCGGCATCGGCGCCTGGCGCCGACACGTCTACCGGCCAGCCCTGGAACCGGCCGTCCTGGCTCGCGGCTGGTACATCGACGACACCGTGTCGGCCACCGTCTCCGGGCCCCTCGCCGCCCTGGCCAGCGCCGCCAGCTTCGTGGTCGACGCCCGCTGGGTGGACGGCCTGGTCAACGGCACCGCCCGCCTGGCCGCCCAGAGCGGCCGCCAGCTACGCCGGATCCAGACCGGCTACGTCCGCAACTACGCCCTCGGTATCGGGGTCGGAGCGGTCGCCATCCTCTTCTACGTGTCCCTGCGGGCCGGGAGCTGACCCTTTGAAGACCGCGTCCATACCCATCCTCAACATCATCGTCTTCCTGCCCCTGGCCGGGGCCATCGTGTCGATGCTGATCCCCCGCAGCGCCGAGTCGAAGCTGGCCCGGCCGATCGGCCTGGCGTTCGCGGTGGTGGAGTTCGGCTTCGTCATCTGGATGGCCGCAGACTTCCCGGTAGGCCAGGCCGGGTTCCAGTTCGTCAGCTCCCACTCCTGGATAGGGGCGTTCGGTATCAACTGGGCCCTCGGCGTGGACGGCATATCCCTGTTCCTGGTGGCCATGACGTCGCTGCTGTTCCCGGTGGCCATGTTCGGGCCGTCCCTGCGGGGCAACACCCGGGAGTTCATGGCCTGGATGCTGCTGCTCGAGGCGGCGTGCATGGGGACGTTCCTGTCGCTGGACCTGTTCGTGTTCTTCGTGATGTTCGAGGTCACGCTGGTACCCGGGTACTTCCTGGTGGCCCGCTGGGGCGGCCTGCGGCGCAACTACGCGGCCATGAAGTTCTTCATCTACACCTTCGCCGGGTCGGCGTTCCTCTTCGTGGCCATCCTGGCCCTGGTGCTGCTGGCGGCCCCCCACAATGGCGGGCACCAGACCTTCGACCTGATCACCCTGGCCCGCATCGCCAGCAGCCTCCCCCACGCGGACCAGGTGCTGATCTTCTGCGGCTTCGCCGTGGCCTTCGCCGTCAAGATCCCGCTCGTGCCGTTCCACAGCTGGCTGCCCGACACCTACACCGAGGCTCCCACCGCCGGGTCCATGATCCTGGCCGGGATCCTGTTCAAGCTGGGCGCCTACGGGCTCCTGCGCCTGGGCATCTACCTGCTGCCCCGGGGGGCGGCCGACATGGCACCGGTGCTGCTCACACTGGCGACCGTCGGCATCGTCTACGGATCGTTCATCACCGTGATGCAGAAGGACCTGAAGCGTCTGGTGGCCTACGCGTCGATCGTGGACGTGGCGTTCATCGTGCTGGGCTTCTTCGCCTTCAGCTCCCAGGGCGTCACGGGCGGCGTGCTCGAGATGGTCAACCACGGCCTGACCACCGGGGCCCTGTTCTTCCTGGTCGGCGTGCTGTGGGAGCGGCGGGGCACCCTGCGCTTCCGTGACCTGGGCGGCATCGCCAAGTCCGCCCCCATCCTCGGAGCCATCTTCCTGGCCGTGGTCATGAGCGCCGTGGGGCTGCCCGGGCTCAACGGGTTCGTCGGCGAGTTCCTGGTCCTGGTCGGCACGTTCGTCACCCACCGGTGGTGGGCCGTGGTTGCCACCGTCGGCGTGGTGTCGGTGGCCGTGTACCTGCTGTGGGCCTACCAGCGGACGTTCCACGGGCCTCTGGTCGAGGGCAACGAGAACGTCCGTGACATCTCCTGGAAGGAGATCGGGGCGGTGGCGCCGCTGCTCGCCGGGATCGTGTTCCTCGGGGTCTACCCCAAGCCGTTCCTCGACCGGGTCACCCCCTCGGTGGAGGTCCTGCTCAGCCACGTGGCCCACGTGGCGCCCAACGCCGGGGTGCCCGAGCCCGGCCCCCACGCCGTCACCTACACCGTGCCCGCCAACCAGAACGTCGACGGCAACTACCGCAGCACGGCGGCTGTCCGCACCGCCGGTCACCCGGCCGCCGCCCCAGCAGCATCCGCCGCCCCAGCAGCGTCCGCCGCTCCCCGAGGTGCCCGATGATCGCCAGCCTTCTCCTGTCCACCGGGTCCCTGCCGGCCCAGACCACCGGCGGCAACAGCGGGTGCCAGATCGCCCCGGGCGGCATCAAGGTCCAGGGCCTGTGCAGCGCCCCCAACTCGCTGCACATCTCGGTCGCCTACCGCAGCATCCTCCCCGTCATCATCTTCGCCATCGGCGCCCTGGTCCTCCTGGCCGTCTCCGCCGTGCTCTCCAAGCGGTCCCGACCCGGCCTCTACCCGTTCCTGACCACGGTCATCTCGGCGCTGGGCCTGGCCGCCTCCATCTGGGAGTGGTACGACATCGGCAACGGTTCCGGCACCGTCCAGATCGGCGGGCAGATCTTCTACGACCGGTTCTCGGCGCTGTTCCTCATTCTCATCTGCGCGGCCACCCTCCTCGGGGCCATGACCGCCGACAGCTACCTGCGGCGGGAGGGCCTGGACGGGGTCGAGGCGTACGTCCTGATGCTCATGGCGGCCACCGGAGCCATGCTGATGGCCGAGTCCGGCAGCCTGATCATGTTGTTCCTCGGGCTCGAGATCATGTCGATCGCCCTGTACGTGATGGCCGCCTACCACCGGCGCCGCACCCAGTCCGGGGAGGCCGGCCTCAAGTACTTCATCCTGGGCTCGTTCTCCTCGGCGCTGTTCCTGTACGGCATCGCCCTGGTCTACGGCGCCACCGGGTCCACCGAGTTCGTGCTCATCGGTGACTTCCTGTCCAAGAACGTGCTGGCCAACAACGGCATCCTCCTGGCCGGCATGGCCCTCCTCATCGTGGGCCTCGGCTTCAAGGTGGCCGCCGTCCCGTTCCACTACTGGACCCCGGACGTGTACCAGGGCTCGCCCACCCCCTTCACCGGGTACATGGCGGCGGTGGCCAAGGCGGCCGGCTTCGCCGGGCTGCTGCGCATCCTGACCGAGGCGCTGACCACCCAGCAGTCCGTGTGGCGGCCCATCATCTGGTTGATCGCCGTGCTCACCCTGGTGGTCGGCTCCGTGGTGGCCATCGCCCAGAAGGACCTCAAGCGCATGCTGGCCTACTCGTCGATCAGCCAGGCCGGCTACATCCTGGTGGGCCTGCAGGCCGGAACGAAGACCGGCACCTCCGGGGCGCTGTTCTACCTGTTCACCTACAGCTTCGTGGTCATCGGCACCTTCGCCGTGCTCCAGGTCGTCCAGGGCCGCGGCGAGGCCCGCAACGACCTGGCCGCCATCCGGGGCCTGGGCCGGCGCCAGCCCCTCCTGGCGGCCGCCATGCTGGTCCTGCTGCTGGCCCAGGCCGGCGTGCCGTTCACCAGCGGCTTCCTCGCCAAGTTCTATGTCATCCAGGCGTCGGTGGAGCGGGGCCAGTACTGGCTGGCGGTCATCGCCATGCTGGCGGCCGCCATCGCCGCCTTCTTCTACCTGCGGGTCGCCCTGCTCATGTACAGCGGCGGTCCCGGTGTCGACCCGGCCGGGCTGGGCGCTTCCTCGGCGTCGTCGGCGTCGTCGGGGCAGGGCGGCGTGGCGGCCGCTCCGGTGGGCGCCGTGGTCGGTGCCGACGGGGGGCCGATCCCCGGATCCTCTGCTTCGGCTTCTGATTCTCCGAGCGCGGCGCCGACGGCGGTGGCGGTCGACACCGAGGAAGACGTGTTCGGCGCCGGCCTGGAGCCGGTGGCCAACCTCGACGGGGCCTCGGCCGTCGCCCCCGACCTGCTGGAGGAGGCTGCCGCCCCGGTCCAGCCGGTGCCGGTGGCCGTGGCCGCGGTGCTGTTGGTCAGCGTGGCGTTCACCATCGCCGCCGGGGTGTCCTCGTTCGCCATCGACTTCGCCAAGGCGGCCACTAGTCTCCTGTAATCACGTCATGTAGTTTCATGATGTGACTTCCGGTGGTGTGCCGGTTGGCGGTGTGCCGGGCGTGCTGCGCCTGGCTGACCGCCAGCACGGGGTGGTCCTGTCCAGCCAGCTGCGCTCGCAGGGTGTATCCGAGGGGGTGCTGCGGAGACTGGCCGTGCGGGGCTGGCTGGTGCCGGTACGGCGGGGAGCCTGGGCGGTCGGCCGCACGCCCACGCCCTGGCAGCACGTCGTGGCCGTCGGGCTGCTGGCCGGCCCGTCGGCCGCCCTGTCGCACACTACGGCGGCCCGCATCCACCGCTTCGCCCCGGTGGCGGCCCGCCCCGAAGCCGAGATCAGCGTCCGCTACCCCCGAAACTCCCGGATGGAGGGGGTGTGCGTCCACCGGGTGCGCGACCTCGGCCCCCATGACGTGCAGGAAGTACGCGGGGTGGCCGTCACCACCCCGGCCCGGACCCTCGTCGACCTGGCCTCCGGGCTGCCCGAACCGCTGATCGGCACCATCTTCGACGAGGCCCTCATAGCCCGGACCCTCGACGCCGACTCGGTCCGGGCGGTCCTGGACCGGAGCTGTCGCCGGCCGGGGATCGCCTACATGGACGCCCTGGTCGAGTCGCGACTGGAGCGGCCGGGAGCGGATTCCGCACTCGAGGCCCGGGTGATCGCCGTGCTCGAGCCGCTGGCCCCGTTCGAGGTGCAGCACCAGGTGATCCTGGACGGCCGGTTGCTGGTCCTCGACGTGGCCTGGCCCGAGGCCCGGGTGGCCCTCGAGTCCGACGGGTGGGCGGTGCACACCCGGTCACGATCGAAATTCGACCGGGACCGGCGGCGGGACAATCTGCTGGCTGCCCACGGGTGGCTGACCGGCCACGTGACCTCCGCCATGTCGGACCACGAGATCCTGGCCACCGCGGCCCGGCTCCTGGTACGCCGGACGTCCGAGCCGACGGGGCCGCCCCCGCCGCGCCCACCGGCCCACTGAAACTGTTCAATGGATTCCGTCACGATGGTCTCCGTGAACAGTTCACCCCCGTTTTCGGGGGTCAACTGTTCAACGAGTCGCCGGACCCGTCCCTCCGTGAACAGTTCACCCCTGTTTTCTGGGGGTCAACTGTTCACAGGCGCGCTCGTCTGGTCTTCAGTGAACAGTTTCCGTGCACCTCCTGCCCCGCCGACCGACCGCTCCTAGACTCGGCAGGCAGATGGCGTCCCAACCCGGCCGGCGGCGTGAATCCACCGAACAACGCCGGCACGAGATCCTCGAAGCGGCCCTGGGCGCGCTGATCGAGGTGGGCGAGTCCAAGACGTTCATCCATGAGGTCTGCTCCCGGGCGGGTGTGAGCGTGGGAACCCTCTACCACCACTTCGGGTCCAAGGATCAGCTGATAGCCACGCTGTACTACACCGAGCTGAACGCCTATCAGTCCGGAGCCGGGCCCATCCTGGCCGCCGACCCGCCGGCGGAGGCCGGCATCCGGGGCACGGTGGAGTACCACCTGCACTGGTTGGTAAACCACCCCCGGGAGGCCACGTTTCTCCTGCAGCAGCCCTTCGCCGGGTACCGCTCGGACCGGGTGCCTGCGGACCTGACCGGGGCCAACGACGAGTTCCTGGCCACCGTCCATTCCTGGCTGGACCGACAGATGGGCGCCGGGCAACTGCGGCGTCTTCCTTTCGATGTGGTCGTGGCCCTGCTGATCGGACCGCTCCACCACTGGGTGCGGGCCGAGCTCTTCATCGATGCCGCCCGGGCGGCCCGCAAGGCCGGCGCCGCTTCCCGGGCCCTGGCCGACGGGGCCTGGCAGGCGCTGCGACCCTAAGCGCACCCGGCGGGCCACCCGCCACCCGCCGGCGGGCACCCGCCACCGGAGCCGGCCCGCCACCGGCCCGGCCCGCCGGCGGGCTATACCAGCTGGTCCTCCATGGGCTCGCCCATGAGGAACGCCCCGTAGGAGGTGAGGGCCTGGTCACTGCCGTTGACCACGTGGTGCGATCCGGCCTGGGCGTCGCGCCACAGCCGCTGGATCGGGCTCTTCAGCGACAGGCCCCGCCCCCCGGCCAGGGAGAAGATGGCGTTGGCGGCGTCGGTGGCCCGCCGGGCGGCCACGACCTGGTCCCGCCGGGCCCGGGCCCGGACCTCGAACGGCACCGGCTCGCCCGAGCTGACGTAGGAGTACACGTCGCCCAGGTTGTCGAGCATCTGAACCCGGGCCGCGTCGATCTCGGCCGACGCCTCGGCCAGGCGGGCCATGGTGACCGCCGGCCAGATCCGCTTGGCGTCGAAGGGGCCGGTCGGCGGACCCGGCGGGATGTACCCGCTCACCCGCTGCTTGACCATGCCCACCGACTCGTCGAGCATGCCCCGGGCCATACCTACCAGCGGGGCGGTCACCGCGTTGAGGAACATAGCCCCCCACGGCACCTTGAACAGCGCCGAGGTGTTCACCTCCACGCCCGGACAACGGTGATCCTTCAGATCCGGCCAGCTCATGCTGTGCAGGTCGGGCACGAAGGCGTCGCTGACCACGATGTCGTTGCTGCCCGACCCGCACAGGCCGGCCACGTTCCACACGTCCACGATCTCGTAGTCGGACCGGGGCAGGAGGAAGTGCCGCATCTCCACCGGGCGGCCCTCGTCGTCGTAGACGAAGCCGCCGACGAACACCCACGAGGAGTGCTCGCACCCGGAGGAGAAGCCCCATCGTCCGGTCAGGCGGAAGCCACCCTCCACCCGGGTGGCCTTGCCCACGTAGTTGTAGGAGGAGCTGATCCAGGTATCGGGATCCTCCCCCCACACCTCCTGCTGGACCGAGTCGGCGTACAGGCCGATGTGCCAGTTGTGGACGCCGACCACGCCGAGCACCCACCCGGCCGCCCCGTCGTACTGCGCCGCCAGCATCATGGCCTCCACGAACACCCGCGGGTCGGCCTCCAGTCCGCCGTAACGGGCCGGCTGGATCAGCCGCATGACCCCGGTCTCGCGCAGGATCTTCACCGACGTCTCCGACAGCCGCCTCTCCTCGGCGCTGACCACCGCCTGGTTGCGCAGCTCCGGTCCGGCTTCGCGCAGGGCGGTCAGGGCAGGGTGGGTGAATTCGCGCATGGACGCTCCTCCGAGATCGTTTCTAGAAAAATATTCTAATCACGGTGGCGGCCCGTCCGTCAACCGTTAGAGTCGGCCCGTCGAGGGGAGGGACGGATGGGGCCAGGACCGCCGGAGCAGGCGCAACCGCCGGAAGAGCAGCTGGCCGACGACGTCACGGCTGTCACCAACCTGCTGTACCGCTACGCCGAGCTGATGGACGCCGGCCGCTTCGAGGACCTCGAGGCCGAACTGTTCGCCCGGGCCCGCTTCACGGTGGCCCCGCCCCCGGCCGACCCCATCGACGGCGCCGCCATGGCTGCGCTGATCATCGCCACCACCATCCGCCACGCCGACGGCACGCCGCGGACCAGGCACGTCATCACCAACCCCATCGTGGAGATCGACCGCTCCGCCGGTACCGCGACCTGCCGGTCCTACTACACGGTCTTCCAGCAGACCGACCGTCTCCCGCTGCAACCCATCGCCGCCGGCCGCTATCACGACCGTTTCTCCCGCAGCGAGGGCGGGTGGCACTTCACCGAGAGGGACTACACCATGCTCGACATGATCGGCGACGTGAGCCAGCATCTGCGTCCCTTCCGGTGAGCGCAGGAGTGACCCCCGGCACGTGCCCGGCGTCGGCGGCACCCGGCCCGGCCCCCACCCGCCTGACCCTGCGACTGCCGATCGCCGGTGAGTTCGGATCCGACCCGGGGACCCTGTTGGACCTGGCCCGCCGCGCCGAGGACGCCGGCTTCGGGGCCGTCTCGATGTCGGACCACGTGCTCATGGGCGCGCACTCCGACCGCTACCCGTGGGGGGAGTTCCCCTTTTCCCCGGAACAGCCCTGGTTCGAGCCGCTGACCGTGCTGAGCGCCGTGGCCGCCCGGACCACGACCATCGGGCTCACTACCGGCATCCTCATAGTCCCGCTGCGCCCCGCCCCCCTCCTGGCCAAGTGGGCGGCCACGCTCGACGTCATCTCCGGGGGCCGGTTGGAGCTCGGGGTCGGTACCGGCTGGCAGAAGGAGGAGTTCGACGCCCTGGGCCTCGACCACTCGCAGCGAGGCCCGATGCTGACCGACTCCATCGGCGCCTGCCGGGCCCTGTGGGGCGCCGATCCGGCCTCGTTCCGTTCGCCGACGGTGACCTTCGAGGAGATCTGGTGCGACCCGAAGCCGGTACAGCCCGGGGGGATCCCCGTCCTGTTCTCCGGCACCCTGACCCCCCGCACGCTGCGGCGCATCGTCGAGCTCGGCGACGGTTGGATCCCGATCATGGGGGAGCGCAGGGCCGGCATCGCGGCCGGCATCGAGATCCTGAGGCAGCGCTTCCGGGAGGCCGGCCGGGATCCGGCCACCCTGAGGGTGCGATCGGCGTCCCGGCTGGGCGCCGGCCTGGCCGCCTCGCTGGAGAAGAGCGTGGACCTCGTCGAGGCCGGGGTCACCGACCTGGACGTGCCGTTCAGCTTCTTCGTGCGCGACCGGGCGGGCGTCGGGCCGTTCTTCGAGGAGGCGGCCGGGGCGATAGCCGGATGGGGGGCCGGCCGGTGAACCTCGGACCCAACGACCTGGTCGAGCTCCGCCACCTGGTCGATCGTTACGCCGACGCCGTGGACCGCCGGGACGCCAGCGCCCTGGCCGCCCTGTTCGAGCCGGACGGGGCCGTGGTCGTGCAGGCCGACAGCGCCCCGGAGGAGTCCCGCTGGGCCGGCGCCGACCTGCCCGGGCTGCTCGACAGCCTGGTCGCCTACCAGCGGACGTTCCACCACGTGGGCGGGGCGGTGTTCGAGCCCGACGAGCCACCCGGCGAGCCGCCCGACGGTGCCGCCGCCCGTGGGCGGGTGCACTGCCTGGCCCACCACTACCAGCGGACCGACAGCGGGCCGGTGGACCTGGTGATGGCGCTGCGTTACCACGACCGGTACCGGCGGTTGCCGGGCTCGGGGTGGCGCATGGCCGAGCGGCGGGTCGCCGTGGAGTGGACCGAGCTGCACCCGGCCCATCCCCGGAGGCGGCCTTGAGGGCCCTGGTGACCGGGGCCAGCCGGGGGATCGGGGCGGCTTGCGCGCTGGCCCTGGCCGACGCCGGTTACGACGTGGTCCTGGCCGCCCGCACGGAGAAAGAGGGGACCGGGGTGCTCGAAGGAGACCTCGGCGGGGCCAGGCCCGACGCGCCGATCGCCGGCAGTCTCGAGTCGACGGCGGCCGCCGTCAACGCAGCCGGCCGGCGCGCCCTGACGGTGCGGATGGACGTCTCCGACCTGGTCTCGGTCGAGCGGGCGACCGACCGGGTGCTGGCCGAGTGGGGCGGGGTGGACGTGGTGGTCAACGTGGCCCACTACCGGGGGCCCGGCTACGACGGGCCGCTGCTCGGCACCCCGCTGGAGGTGTTCGAACGGACCGTCACCGGCGACATCGTGGCACCCATCCTGATCCTGCAGAAGGTGGTGCCGGGCATGCTCGAAAGAGGCGCCGGCACCATCGTCAACATGTCCTCCTTCGTCGCCTTCTCCGATCCGCCGGGGCCACCCGGCCGGGGCGGCTGGGGCCTGGCCTACGCGGTGGGCAAGGGGGGCTTCGACCGCATCGGCGGGGTGCTCGGCGCGGAGCTCGCCGGGTCGGGGGTGGTGGTGTACAACGTGGAGCCCGGTCTGACCGCCTACGGGGACCGGCTGACCGCCCAGAGGGAGCAGTACCCGTGGGCCACCATCAACACCCCTGACACCATCGGGGCGGCGGTGGCCTGGCTGGTGACCCACCCCGATGAGGCGGCCGGGCTGCGGGGCAAGCGCATCCACCTGCCCAAGCTGGCCCGCGACGTCCTCTAGACGCCGCGCCCCGGCGTCTACCCGCCCGCTGGCGGGATGGGGGCCGTGGTCGGCGGGGAGCCGCCCATGTTGGCCGCTGAGGGGTGGACCCGGCCGGCGCGCCCGGCCCCGAAGGCGGCCAGGACGTTGTCGGTTATGCGGGTGACCGGGTTGGGCGGGGCGCAGGTGGAGCAGCCGCTCATGACCTGGCCCACCCAGTCGATCGTCCCGGTGTCCCACACCCCGGCCCCCGACGGGGCGCTGTAGTAGGTCATGTCGGCGGTGCTGTGCCGCCCGCTGCAGTCCACCGGGGACGCGGCGAGGACCGTGACATCCCCCGGATTGGGTACGGCCGGGCTGAAGTGGTCGTACTCGGGCCCCACTATCCCCGCTATGTGCGAGCCCTGCGTCAATCCGCTGCCGTCGAACACCCAGTTCGAGGGATCGGTGATCACCATGTCGGCCCGCACCGGGTTGCACTGCCACATCTCGCCGAGGAGGGCGCTCTCGGGGGCGTTGTTGGGCGGGTCCCGCCAGGCCCACGGGGTGACATCGGCGTTGTCGTGGCCGTAGAGGGGATCGGCGGTGGCGCTCTTGTAGTCGATCTCCAGCCGGTCCGGGCCGAGCGGGGTGGAGTTGAGGCGGATGTGCCGGTAGACGGCGTTAGCCCCCAGGAAGATCAGGCTGACCCCGTCGTTGCGGGCCGTGGTCAGGCCCTGGAACATGGCCAGGCTGTAGTACTCGTCGTGGCCGAGGGACACGAAAGTCCTGTGCTGCTCCACCAGGGCCGGATCCTCCGACAGGTTCACGTCAGTGGTGTAGCTGACATCCAGGCCGTGCGACTCCATCATGGAGATCATCGGCAACTCCAGGCCGAGGAAGTCCCCGGCCCCGTTGCCCAGGGCGTAGGGCCGGTCGAATGACACGGCCCGGGCCCTGGTGGCCAGCGAGCCGTTCGCCCCCTGGTACAGGTCGTAGCCGCCGTAGAGGTTGTAGGCCTGCCAGGTCGTGACGCTGTCGTTGACCAGGAACGCCGAGTGGCTGGAGTCGTCCCGCACGGTGAGCGGGACGTAGGACTGCCAGCCGGTGGACGACTGCAGCTTGAACAGGTAGGTCCCCTGCGGCCAGCCGGCGGTGGACACCCGCACCGGGTCGCGCCACGAGCACTCGACGGTGTTGGTGGGCGCCTGAAGGGGACAGGCCGGCTGGGCCACGCCGGGGTAGGTGGGTGAGCTCCACAGCAGGCGCCCCTCGTCCCCGCCGTAGTAGCCCATGCGGAACGCCTGCACGCTCCAGGAGGGGGCGGTGGTCGACACGTACAACTGCAGCGAGCCGCCCAGGTTGACGCTGACGGTGCTGGCGTAGCCCTGGATCTGGTGGCTGTCCGCCGGCCTGGTGAGCTTCCACGCCTGCGTGCCCGGCAGGGCGTTCTCCCGGGCCACCCATCCGGCGGTGACCGCCGAGGTGAAGGGGGCTGAGACCGCCACGGTGGTGGTGGTGGTGGGCGCCGGCGTGGTGGACGGTCGCGCCGAGCCGATCGCGGCGTGGGCGCGCGGCCCGCCCCCCGATCCGGCTGACACCCCCAGATAGACCCCGCCGCCGGCGATCACCACCGCGGCTGCTGCCATGGCCACCACCACGCGTCGGCGGCCCGTCCGGCCACCCGCCTGGTGCTTCGGCGTGTAGCCGCTCACTGTGCTGCCTCCTAGGGTCGGCTCGGATTATCGCAGTCCGGCCCGCGCCGCGGGTCGCACACCCGGGCCGTCCCACCCCACCTACCCGGACCGACCGCCCTCAGTGCCCCGGTCCGGAGAACCCGGAAGCCGACGGTCGGACGGGGTGGTCCCGAATCGGGGTATACCGCACGAATGCCGCGGGGGATACCGGAAAACGTTTGGGTCTCTCGAAGCCATGGGTACAGGTTGTTCAGCAGCGAACAATGAGACCATAGCTGCCACAACATTCCAAGGAGTTCACCGCAATGGGTGTATCCACCAGCATAATCCTCTTTGCAATCGGGGCCATCCTCAAGTTCGCCGTCACGGTGCAGTCGTCGAGCTTCAACATCCAGACCATCGGCGTGATCCTGATGGTCGTCGGGGCCATCGGCTTCTTGGTGTCCCTGGCCTTCTGGGGTTCCTGGGGCGGGTTCGGGGGTGCCAGCCGGCGCCGCACCGTCTACCGGGACCCCGCTACCGGCACCGTCGTCGACGAGACGCACCAGGCGTCGTACTGACATCTGATCCGGACGGAAAGGGAGACTGATAAATGGGTGTA
>JAKAXN010000562.1 GCA_021816565.1 Actinomycetes bacterium | reverse complement strand
TTTTCCTCGGTGAGCCGCTTCAGAGCCCGCGCCTCTTCGAAACGCCGATGCCGTCCCTTTTTCACCCTAAAGCTCCCGTTGGTCGAGAAAAGCCACGCGCCCGTAGCCGGTTGCTCATTGTATCGCCGGCGCCCTCTAATGTAGGGCCATCGCCGAGGACCTAGACATCGACGCCATGATCAAGCGCTTCCAGGCCCGGGCCCGGGCGGTGCGCCAGCGCGGCATCCCTCCGCTCGAGGGGCCGGAGCGCAAGCGCTTCGTGGATCAGGCACGGATCGACTTCCAGGACTACGCCATGATCGGCGACGCATCTGCAAGCATCGAGGACGGCATTCTCACCCTGACCGTCGACCTGCGACCCCAGGATCGACCCGACGCCGGATCCGGCGGAGACTGAGCCGTCCGGGCTCGTGAGCGGGCGGCCGTGGTGGCAGGACGCGGTCGTCTACCAGATCTACCCGCGCTCGTTCTGCGATCTCTCCGGTGACGGCGTAGGGGACCTGGCCGGCATCTGCGCCCGTCTCGACCACCTGGTCACCCTGGGCGTCGACGCCCTGTGGCTCTCGCCCGTGTTCCCCTCGCCGATGGCCGACTTCGGCTACGACGTGGCCGACTACTGCGGCATCGATCCCCTCTTCGGGGACCTCGACGGCTTCGATGCCCTGGTCGGAGCGGCTCACGACAGGGGCCTGCGGGTGGTGCTCGACTGGGTGCCCAACCACACCAGCGACGCCCACCCGTGGTTCGTGGCGGCCCGCTCGTCGCCCGATGACCCCCGCCGGGACTGGTACATCTGGCGGGACGACCGCCCCGATTCGCGCGGGGGCAGCGGGCCGCCCGGATCGCCCGGCCGGCTTCCGAACAACTGGCGGGCCGCCTTCCCCGGGGTCGGGCGGCGGGAGTTCCCCCCGGCGTGGACCTACGACGAGGCCAGCCGGCAGTGGTACCTGCACCTCTTCCTCGACCGCCAGCCCGACCTCAACTGGGCCAACCCCGAGGTGCGCGAGGCCATGGCCGCCACCCTGCGGTTCTGGCTGGAGCGGGGGGTGGACGGTTTCCGGATGGACGTCATCCACGACATCGGCAAAGACGCCGATCTGGCCGACCTGCCGGTCGAGCAGGCCGGCATCCCGATGTGCGTGCTGATCGACCACCCGGTCACCCACGACCTGGTTTCCGGTATCCGGTCTACCGTCAAGTCCGCCCCGCCCCCCGACCGGGTGGTGATCGGCGAGATAGTCCTGCCCAGCGTCGCCCAGGTGGCCTCCTACTACGGCACGCCCGAGCGGCCGGAACTGGATCTGGCGTTCAACTTCCACCCCCTCCACGCCGCCTGGTCGGCGCCGGCGTGGCGCCGCCAGATCGACGACGCCGCCGGGATCGTGGAGGCGGCCGGCGGCTGGCCGACCTGGGTGCTGTCCAACCACGACAACCGCCGGCACCGCACCCGCTACGGCAGCGAGGCCCGGGCCCGGGCCGCCGCGGTCCTGCTGCTCACCCTGCGGGGCACCCCGTTCCTCTACGCCGGGGAGGAGTTGGGGCTGGCCGACGCCGAGGTCCCGCCCGGCCGTCAGGTCGACCCGGGCGGACGCGACGGGTGCCGGGCCCCCATCCCGTGGGACCCGTCCCCCGGTCACGGCTGGGCCGGCGAGCCGTGGTTGCCGTGGCCGCCCGGGGCCGACACCGGCCGTACCGTCGCCGGCCAGGACGGCGACCCGGGCTCGACCCTCAACCTGTACCGGAGGCTCCTGGCCGTGCGGCGATCCTCGCCGGCGCTGAAAGCCGGATCGTTCGAGTGGCTGCGGTCCGGTCCCGATGCCCTGGCCTACCGGAGGGTGGGGCAACCGCACCCGGACCGGGGCGGGGCCGGCCGGGATGAGAAGGTGGTGGCGGTCAACTTCGGGGCCTCCCCCACCTGGGTTGCCCTCCCACCGGGACGCTGGGCGGTGGAGGTGACCACCACGGCTGCGGCCGGGCCGTGGCAGGACTCGCTGGAGCTGGCCGGCGACGAAGCGGTGGTGCTCGGGCCCGCCCCGGGGGCCTAGGGGCTCAGACGCCGGGGCCGAGGGGCCGGCCGGAGCGCTCCTCGAGGACCAGCGAGCCGTTGCCGTCGAAGCCCAGGGCGGCCCGGCCGTCGACCAGCGCCCGGATGGGCTCAGCCACCAGGTCGGCCCGCCATCCCCGCGACAGCCGGGATCCAGGCTCGTGGCGGAGGAAGGTGGCGACGTCGCTGCGGGTGGCCAGCAGGGAGGCGTCCATCCGCTCGTCGCGCGCCAGCTGGGCGATCCAGGCCATGATCAGCGACACCGGGGCCCGTAGCTCCTTCGGCACCTCGTCGGCCGGTGGCAGGCACAGCTCGGCGGCGGGCAGTTTCCGGCCTCGCTCCACGGCCGCCATGATCTCCTCCGCCACCGCCGGCTTTATGTGACGGCCCTCCAACCCCCGGATGCGGGTCAGGGCCCCGGTGGTGGCGGGCGGCCGGTGGGCTATCGCCTGCACGGCCAGGTCGGGCAGGACCGAGCGGACCGGCTGGTCGACCTCCTGGGCCCGGTGCTCCCGCCACGCCGCCACCTCCTGGGCCACCCCCCGGGCCGCGCCCTTCAGCGATCGGGCGTCGCGCAGCTTCCACCATGCCTTTCGGGGGTCCCCCGGCCCGTGGGCCCTCAGCCGGAGGTTCTCGCACTCCTGCTCGGCCCACTGGCGCCGGCCGCTGCGGTCCAGGTCGGCGGTGATGGCATCGGCGAGCGACAGCAGATGCTCCACGTCGGCCGCCGCGTAGGCCTCCTGCGACTGGGTCAGGGGGCGCACCCGCCAGTCCGTCAGCCGGTCGCCCTTGACCATCTCCCGGCCCAGGAAGGCCTGCATGAGGGACCCGAGGCTGGGCGAGGTGTGGCCGGCGAAACCGGCCGCCACCTGGGTGTCGAGCAGCCGGCTGGGGCCGCGCCCGCAGAACCGTTCCAGGATCTCCAGGTCCTGGTCCGCGGCGTGGGCCACCATCGTCCACGGCCCGGCCAGCACCTCGGCCAGGGGGGACACGTCCAGCTCGAGCGGGTCG
>JAKAXN010000561.1 GCA_021816565.1 Actinomycetes bacterium | reverse complement strand
GCTGCCGGAGGTCCCGGCCGCCGGTACTAGTCTCAACACTAGTCCCGGTTGCCGCATAGGAGCCGTTGTTATAGGCTCTGAGCAGCCAAGGAGGGATGCGAGAGCGGCCGAATCGGACGGTCTCGAAAACCGTTGTGTCCTTTGGGCACCGTGGGTTCAAATCCCACTCCCTCCGCACCGAGTGACGAAACCCCTGGTCAGCGCCCCGACCAGGGGTTTCTCACTCTCTCAGCTCAGCTGGCGGCGGCGGCCAGCGGACCGATGTGCAGCACCACGTCGGAGCTGTTGGCACACCCCTCGCCGCTGTGGGGAACGAACAGGGCGGCGGTCTGGCCCGGCGGGTAGACCCGCAGGCCGTTGACCGCGGTGATCTGGCAGCTCGGGCCGTAGTTGCTGGCCACCACGATGCCGAGCGGGGCGGCCGCCGACTGGCCCGGCGACAGCGTCAACAGCGCCGCCGTCCCGGGGGTCCGGGTGGCGGCGGCACCCACCTGGGTGCCGCTCGAGCCGGTCACGAACGACACCCCCGGGTAGCCGGTCAGCGTGCAGGTGGCGGTGCCCTTGTTGGTCAGCACCAGGTCGTAGTAGACCGTGCCGGCCGCCCCGTTCGGCGAGCCCAGGGCGGCGGTGAGAGCCGACGTCGGGCACGGCTGCGGACCGGAGGCCACGGTTGTGGTGCTCGCCGCCACGGTGCTGGGCGTGGTGGTGGCCGGGGCCACCGTGGTGGCCGGGGCCACCGTCACCGACGAAGCGGGCGGGACCGCCGTTGACGACGTGGTCGGACCGGCCGCGTTGTGCGACGAACTGCAGCCGGCGGCCACGGCGACGACTCCCGCCGCGACCAACACTCCCATTTTTCCCATACCGGGGACACCTCCAGATGAAACGCCGTCCCACCGTAGGGCGTCGGGCGCGGGGGCTGGGACCGACCCGCCGCCGGCTAGGTGCGCAGGTCGGTCTCGAAGTGCAGGAACTCCGGGTCGCGCCCGGAGGGGTGGAAGCCGGCTGCCAGCATCACCTTCTGCGACCCCACGTTGTCGGGGGTGGTCCGCCCGCACACCCGCTTCACCTCCGGGAATCCGGCCGCCACCTCCAGCATCAGGCGCAGGGCCGCGGTGGCCACCCCCCGGCCCCGCACCGACTCCACCACCCCGTAGCCGACCTCGACCAGCCCGTCGCGGGGCGGCCCGTGGAAGCCGATACCGCCCACCACCTCGCCGGAGAGGAGGATCTGGTAGTAGCCGAACGGGTTCGACCGGGAGCCACCCCCGAATGCCGGCAGCTGCCTCAGGTAGGCCAGGCAGGCCCGCTCGTCGCCCTCCATCGGGTAGCCGGCGGCCCAGGGCGGGTCGACCCGGTCGTCCCGGCGGCCCCGGCTCACCCTCTTGGCCACCGCCCGTGTCGCCAACTCGATGGATAGGTCCACCCGACCAATCATGCTCCAACCGGCACGGGAACAAAACGATCCCACCCCGTGGTTAGCGTCAGGGCTATGAGAGGCTACGGCGGTCGCAGCGCCAGACGGGACCTGGCCGAGCTGAAGGCGGCCGGCGTGACCAAGGGCACCCCGGCGCGCATCTGGCGCTTCCTCCGGCCCTACCGGCTGCGGCTGGCCCTGTACCTCCTGGTGATCATGGCCGCCTCGGCGGTCGGTTCCGTGCCGCCGCTCCTGGTCAAGGACCTCATCGACCACGGCATCGGCGGGAAGAACCTCCACGTCGTCGACGTCCTGGCCGCCGCCATGGTCGGCCTGGCCCTGGCCCAGACGGCGCTGTCGCTGGTCAACCGGTGGTTCGGCTCCATCATCGGCGAGGGCATCATCTACGACCTGCGGGTCCAGCTCTACGACCACGTCCAGCGCATGCCGGTGGGTTTCTTCACCCGCACCCAGACCGGGTCGCTCATGTCCCGGCTGACCAACGACGTGCTCGACGCCCAGAACGCCGTGGGCACCGCGGCGTCGGTGCTGTCGGACCTGTTCACGCTGGTGGCCACGCTGGTGCCGATGTTCGTGCTGAGCCCGGCCATCACCGGCTTCGCCCTCATGGTGCTGCCGCCTTTCGTGGTAGTGGACCGGGTGATGGCCGGGCGGATCAGCCGCCTGTCCCGGCACCGGATGCAGCTCAACGCCGACATGAGCGCCACCATGACCGAGAAGTTCAACGTGGCCGGAGCTCTCCTGGTCAAGCTGTTCGGCCGGCCCGACCAGGAGTCGCGGGAGTTCGCCGGCCGGGCCGGGGCGGTGCGCGACTCGGGGGTGCGCCTGGCCCTCCTGTCCCGCTACCTGTTCGCGGCCCTGTCGCTGGTGGGGGCGGTGGGCACCGCCGCGGTGTACTGGCTGGGCGGCCGGGAGGCGGCCACCGGGCACCTGGCGGTGGGCACGGTCGTGGCGCTGGCCGCCTACGTCACCCGCCTCTACTCCCCCCTCACCGACCTGGCCAGCACCCGGGTCGACGTGCTCGGGGCGATGGTCAGCTTCGACCGGGTCTTCGAGGTGCTCGACACCCCGCCGTCGGTGGCGGACCGGCCGGGGGCGGAGCCGTTGTCGGCGGTCCGGGGCCGGATCGTGGCCGACCGGGTGTGGTTCCGCTACCCGGCCGCGTCGGAGGTGTCGCTGGCGTCGCTGGAGCAGACCGCCGAGACGGTGGGCCGCTCGCTGCCGTCGGAGCCGGGGGCGTGGGTGCTGCGGGACCTGTCGTTCGTGGCCGAACCGGGCACCATGACCGCCCTGGTCGGCCCGTCCGGGGCCGGCAAGACCACCCTGTCGGGGCTCATCCCCCGCCTCTACGACGTGGTGGAGGGGTCGATATCCATCGACGGGCGCGACGTGCGCGACGTGACCCTGGCGTCGCTCAGCGCAGCGGTCGGGGTGGTCAGCCAGGACGCCCACCTCTTCCACGACAGCATCGCCGCCAACCTGCGCTACGCCCGGCCGTCGGCCACCGACAAGGAGCTGGTGGAGGCCTGCCGGGGGGCCCGCATCCACGACCTGATCGCCTCCCTGCCCGACGGCTACGACACCGTGGTGGGCGAGAGGGGCTACCGCCTGTCGGGCGGGGAGAAGC
>JAKAXN010000560.1 GCA_021816565.1 Actinomycetes bacterium | reverse complement strand
CCGACGGTCACGCGCAACGCGAAATCAGCCAGACCCACTGTCGTCGTACCTCCGTGCCTCACCCTGATCGGACCGCTGCAGCGTAGGCCCCGCTCAGCTGGTCGACGGGACGCGCCACAGGTCGACGCCGCCCTCAACCGCGTACCGGTCGATCTCTGCCAGCTCGGCGGCGGAGAATTCCAGTTGGTCGAGGGCGGCCAGATTGTCCTCCAGCTGGGCCACGCTGCTGGCCCCGATCAGCACCGAGGTGACCCGCCCGTCACGGAGGGCCCAGGCGATGGCCATCTGGGCGAGGGTCTGGCCCCGGCGGGAGGCGATGTCGTTGAGGGCCCGGACCCGGGCCAGGTTCTCCTCGGAGAGCATGTCCGGGCTGAGCGACCCCGGCCGGGAGGCCCGGGAGCCCTCGGGTACGCCCTGCAGGTACCGGTCGGTGAGCAGCCCCTGGGCCAGCGGGGAGAAGGCGATGCAGCCGACGCCCTCCTCGTCGAGGGCGTCGAGCAGGCCGTCCTCGATCCAGCGGTTGAGCATCGAGTACGAGGGCTGGTGGATCAGGAGCGGGGTTCCCATGGCGCGCAGTATCGCGACCGCCTCCCGGGTGCGCCGGTCCGAATAGGAGGAGATGCCGACGTAGAGGGCCTTCCCCTGGGTCACGGCGGAGTGCAGCGCCCCCATGGTCTCCTCGAGCGGGGTGTCCGGGTCGAAGTGGTGGTGGTAGAAGATGTCCACGTAGTCGACCCCGAGCCGGCGCAGGCTCTGGTCCAGGCTGGCCAGCAGATATTTGCGCGACCCGAGATCGCCGTAGGGGCCGGGCCACATGTCCCAGCCGGCCTTGGTGGAGATGATCAGCTCGTCGCGCCGGCCGGCGAAGTCGGTGGCCAGGATGCGGCCGAAGTTGGCCTCGGCGCTGCCGTACGGGGGCCCGTAGTTGTTGGCCAGGTCGAAGTGGGTGACCCCCGCGTCGAAGGCCCGCCGGAGGATGGCCCGCTGCACGTCGAGGGGCCGGTCGTCCCCGAAGTTCTGCCACAGGCCGAGCGACAGAGGCGGCAGCTTCAGCCCGCTACGCCCGCAGCGGCGGTAGGTCAGCTTCTGGTAGCGGTCGGCGGCGGGCTCGTATCGGTCCATGCCGACCTTTGTACCGGCCGGACGGCGCCGGGCGGGCCGATCGGGAGGGGGGTGCGCTCAGATGCCGGGCGGGCCGATGCGCACCGCGACCAGGGCCACGTCGTCGCCGGGGCGCTCGGGCAGCATGCCCTCCAGTATCCGGTCGCACATCTCGTCCAGGTCCGCGCCGGCCAGCTCGCCGAGCAGGACCTCCAGGCGGGCCAGCCCGTCCACCAGGGGCTGGTCCCGCTGCTCGATCAGACCGTCGGTGTAGAGGATCACGGTCGAGCCGGGAGGCAGGTCGGTGACGTGCTCATGGCGCTCCGTGCCCACCAGGCCGCCGAGCAGCAGGTCCGCCTCCGGCGCTTCGAGGATCGAGGTGCGCCCCCCGGCGTCGACCATCATCGGCGGCGGGTGCCCGGCGTTGGACCAGGTGAGCCGGCATCCCGGGCCCGATCCGGCCCTCTCCGTGCGGGCCACCACCGCCGTGGCGGTGGTGTCGAGGCTCAGGGTCTGCATTGTCTGCTCGACGTCGGCCAGGACGCGGGCCGGGCCGCTCCCACCGTGGGCGGCGATCCCCCTCACCAGGGTGCGGGCCTGCCCCATGGCCGCGGCGGCACCGACGTCGTGGCCCATGACATCCCCGATCACCAGCACCACCGACCCGTCCTGCTGGTGGAAGGCGTCGTACCAGTCCCCGCCGACCTGGGCCGCCTCCGCGGCGGGGACGTAGCGCACCGCTATGGACATGAACCCGGACCGGGGCGGCTCGGTCAGCAGCGACCGCTGCAGCGCCTCGGCCAGCTCGCGCTGCTGGCGGTACAGGCGGGCCCGGTCCAGCACCAGCCCGGCCCGGGCGGCCACGTCGCGGGCCAGCTCGATGTCCTCGTCGCTGAATCCCTCGCCCGGGGCGCTGCACAGCGTCAGCATCCCCACCGGGTGGCTCCGGCCGTTGAGCGGGAACACCGCCACCGCCCCGGGTGAGAGCCGCTCCAGGAGGTCGAGGGCCTCACCGGGTTCGAACATGGCCCTGAGCGCGTCCATGGCCTCCACCTCGAGGATCTGGGCCTCGGCCGACTCCACCGCCCGCACCACGATGGCGTCATCGGTCATGGCCTCCAGCCGGATGGCGGCGTAGCGGCCCACCAGGTCTCTCAGCTCGGGCCGGGCGTGCCAGGCCACGGCGTTGCGCAGCCCCCGCACGCTGCCGGCCTGGCTCTCGTCGTCGATGAGGGTGACCACCGACCACTCGGCCAGGTCCGGGACCGTCATCTGGGCCAGCACCCGCATGGCCTTCTCGGGGTCGGCGATGGACACCAGCTCCTCGGTGACCCGGCTGAGCAGGCGGGCCCGGTTGATGGCCCGCTGCGCCTGCTCCTGGGCCAGGTGGCGGGCCGTGACGTCGATGAAATACACGGCCAGGCCCTCCGGATGGGGCCAGGCCTGGACCTCGTACCAGGCGTTGAGCGGGTCCGGGTAGAAGGCGTCGAAGGACTCCGGTTCGCCGGTGGCGGCCGCCCGGCGGTAGTAGGTCTCGAAGTCGGATCCGGCCGACGCCGGGAACATGTCCCACACCACCCGGCCGAGGAGCTCGCCGGCGCTCCGGCCGAGCACGCGCTCCGCCTCGGTGTTGAGGTAGCCGAAACGCCATTCCCGGTCGAGGAAGAAGAAGGCCGTGGACATGGAGTCCATGGCCAGGGCGATGCGGGCCTCGGCGTCGCGGCGGGCGGTGGTGTCCTGGGCCGCCCCGATGAGGCGCACGGCCCGGCCGGTCCCGTCCACGAAGACCCGGCCGCGGGCCGCCACCCACCTGATCCCGCCCTCGGGCAGGAGGATCCGGTACTCGGCGTCGTAGCCGCCGCAGGTGTCGAGTGACTGCTGGAGCACGTCCCGGACCCGGTCGCGATCGGCGGGGTGCAGCCGGTCGTAGAAGTCCTCGATGGACAACTCGAACCGGCTCCGGTCCAGCCCGAACATGTC
>JAKAXN010000559.1 GCA_021816565.1 Actinomycetes bacterium | reverse complement strand
CTGGCTGTCGTTGTGGTTGACGTTGGTGAGCAGCGGCGTGAGGTTGTCCAGGATCTGGTTGATCAGGGTCTGGCGTGATGCCAGGTTCGACGTCAGTGACGCCGTCTGGTTGATCAGATTCCCCACTGCGCCCGACTCTCCCTGCAGGACCGCGATGATCGACCCGGTCAGCTGGTTGACCTGGGTGGGGTTGAGCGCCGCCAGGAGGGGCTGGAAACCGGTGAACACGGTGGTCAGGTCGAGGCCCGGCTTGGTGCGCACCTCGGGGATGGTGGCCCCGGAGTGGAGCGGCTGGCCACCCGGGGATCCCTTGCTGATCTGCAGGTACCGCTGGCCCAGGAGGTTCTCGAACTGGATGGAGGCCAGGGAGTCGGTGGTCAGGTGATCCGACGAGGCGACGGTGAAGTCGATCCGGGCCTGGTTGTCGGAGGTGAGGCTGACGCCGTTGACCTTGCCCACCTCCACTCCGGCGATGCGGACGGTGTCGCCCGCCTGGAGGCCCGAGGCGTTCGAGAACACCGCGTGGTAGGCGGTCTGGGGCTGGCCCAGCTTCAGGTCCAGCAGCGTGGCGATGACGCTGACGGTGATGAGCACGGCGACCACGAAGAAGATCACCAGCTTGATGAGGTCCGAGCGCAGGTTGCTGTTCACCGGGGCGGCCTCACGATCCTGCGGTGATCGACGACAGCAGGGGCAGCAGCACCACCGTGGCCAGCCCGGGCGCTGCGGGGGACCGCCCGCCGTTGAGAGCGGCGGCGATGGCCTGCACGGCCTGCAGCTCGGCGGCGTAGGGGGCGCTCGACGCATCGGAGGCCATGCCGCTGGCCGGCGACGCCGCCGGGGACGACGGGGAGCCGGGGGTGCCGGAGGCCGCGCTCACTGTCCGGGCCGGCGCCGGCCCGACGGTGCTGGCCGGCACGGATGCGCCGGCCACCGGCTGGGCGTCGGGGCTGCCCCCGACCCCGCAGTAGGGGTTGGTCTCGCCCGGGTACTCGGGGCAGTTGGCCGCCGTGTAGGTCTGCGGGTTGACCATCGTGCCGAGCGCCTGGGTGATCGAGGCCGGGTTGTTGTAGCCGAGGGCGGCGTTGACGCCGGCGCTGATGTCGCTCACCGGCAGGTTGGCGTTGACCTTCAGGTAGGGCCCGGAGGACTCGGCGGCGGCGACCGCCGACGCGAACTGGGTCAGTCCGCTCAGGGTCTGCGACAGCTCGGTGGGGCTCTGGGTGATGTCGGCCAGAAGCGGGCCGGACTCGTTGAGCAGCGACGGGAGGGACGTCTGCACCTTCTGGAGGACCGTCCCGAACTGGCCCACCGCTCCGGTCCCGGCCGTGAGCAGCTGGTGCAGGGCCGTTTCCTGCTGGGTGATCGTCTGGGCGGTCACCGTGGTGTTGGAGAGGGTCCCGAGCACGTTGGGCGCGGCCTGGTTGACGTCGCCGCTCACCGGCGCCAGCAGCTGGAGGTCGCTCTTTATGGTCGGCAGGTTCGGGACCACCGCCTGACCCAGGTAGTTGGAAGTGCCCGCCAGGGTGCGGCCGAGGGCCCTGCCCTCGCCGTTGAGGGCGGTGGCGAAGGCGGTCAGGGCGGTGTCGAGCTCGGCCGGGTGGACGGCGTTGAGCAGGTTGTACAGCTGGGTGACGGTGCCCTGGAGCGACGTGGAGGCGGCGCCGCCGAAGGGGCTGACGAAGTCGCCTTTCCGGAGATGTCCGGAACCGGGGCTGGTGGGGGGCACCAGGTTGACGTACTGGTTGCCGAAGATGGACAGGGGCGAGACCTGGGCCTGGACCCCCTTGGGGATCTTCGGCAGGTTCTTCGGGTAGATCAGGAACTGCACCGCCACACCGCCGTTGGGGGCCTGGGTCTCGGACCCGACCTTGCCGACCGTGACGTTGCGGTACTCGACCGGGGCGGCGATGGGCACCGCGTTGCTGCCCTGCGGGAGCTGGGCGTTGATCTTCACCACATTGGTGAAGTGGCCGGTGAAGGTGAGGACGATCAGGTAGATGACGCTCACCACGACGGCGGCCAGGATCAGGCCGAGCAGAGCCCGGGCCGGCCGGGACTCGCGCAGGGCCTCGACGCTGAAGTGGCCGAGCTCCTGGGGCGGTTCTCCGCCGGTCTGGTCGGTGGGTCGTTCGGTGAGGGTGGTGGCCACTGTCTCCTACCTCAGCCCGAGACCTTGATGCCGCTCGACGTACCCCAGAAGAGGATGGTCATGAGCATGTCGGAGAAGGCGATCGACACCACGCTGGCCCGGATGGCCCGGCCGGCCGCCTTGCCCACGCCTTCGGGGCCGCCGCCGGCGTTGTAGCCGTAATAGCAGTGGATGGAGGTGATGAGGATGGCGAAGATCACCACCTTGAGCACCGACAGGAGGATGTCCCGCCCGGTCAGGAACTCGTGGAAGTAGTGCTGGTAGGTGCCCGCCCCCTGGTGACCCACGGCCACCACGGTGATCTGGGTGGCCAGGTAGGAGCCGGCCAGGGCGGCCAGGTACAGCGGGATGGCCACGGTCAGGGCCGCCATGATCCGGGTGGTCACCAGGTAGGCCAGCGATGGGACGCTCATGACCTCGAGGGCGTCGATCTCGTCGGTCACCCGCATGGCGCCCAGCTCGGAGGTGAAGCGGCAGCCCATCTGGGCGGCCAGGCCGAAGGCGGTGAGGAGCGGCGTGAGCTCCCTGGTGTTGGCGAATGCGGACAGGTAGCCGGCCAGGGGCCCCAGCCCGATGATGTCGAGCGCCTGGTACCCCTCGAGGGCCAGCTGCACGCCGACCACGGCGGACAGCAGGGCGGCCACCACGACGGTGGACGCCACGATGGCCAGGATGCGGCTGCCGAAGGTCACCTCGCCGATCAGGCGCAGGTACTCCTTGCGGTAGCGACGGATGACCAGCGGAACGCTGGCCAGCGCCTGGATGACGAAGAGCAGGAGGTCACCGAACATGACCATCTGCGAGACCACGCCCGAGGTCAGGCGCGAGGTCCTGTCGCGGGTGGTACGCAGCACGGAAGCGGGCGCGGCCATCAGTAGCTACCCATCAGACGAAGGGGGGCGGGACGAGGACGAGGAAGATCTCGGTGAGGATCAGG
>JAKAXN010000558.1 GCA_021816565.1 Actinomycetes bacterium | reverse complement strand
TGGCCCTGATGATCGTCTCGCCCCTCGAGCCGGTCCTGGCCGAGATCCGCCGGGTCCTCACCGCCGATGGCACCGCCGTGGCCCTCCTGCCCGGCGGCCGGCCGCTCACCGGCCGCGACCTGCTGCGCTACGGGGAGCTCATGTGGAGGCTGCGCCGCACCCACCTGGCCTACCCCAACGACTGGCGGCTGGCCCGGCTGCGGGCCGCCGCCGGCCGGGCCGGGCTGGCGGTGCTCGACGACCGCCGGCGCCGCTTCGCCCTCCCCCTGGGGAGCGGGGCCGACGCCGGGCGCTTCGTCGAGTCGCTGTACCTGCCGGGGGTGGCCCCGGAGCGGATCCGGGCCGCCGATGCCGCGGCCCGCCGCTGGGTCCCCGGCCACATCGGGGTGCCGCTGCGGCGCATCACCTTCCGCCCGGCCTGAGCGCGCCGGTGGGCCCGGCCGGGGGCCCCGCCCGGGGTTCAGACGGGCTGGGCCCCGGCCCCGTCGGCGGCCCGGCGCATGGCGTCGACGTGACACCTGCATTCTCAGGTACCGGCTCTTCGCGGCCCACGGTGCCCTCCTCCTGGATACGGGAGTCCCCCTGCCGGACTTCGTACCAGGCCGGCCGGGCGGCCGCCGCCAACTCCGACCGCAGGCCCAAATCGAAGAAGCGGTTCCCTCAGGTGGGGCGGGCCACCACGATGTACTGCTGGCAGACCAGGTCGTCGAAGCGGTGGCCGAAGCGCTTGAGCAACCGGGACAGGCGGGTGTCGACCCCCTCCCACACCCAGGGGGTCATGGACTCGACGCTGTAGCCGCTCTCGGCGAAGAGGTCCTCTATGCCCGATCGGGTGAAGAACCGCAGGTGGGTCCGGTCGAGGATCCCCACCTCGGTGTAGCGCCACTCGCCGCGCAGCACCAGCGGCACGGTGACGGCCACGCAGCGCACGTTGGGGATGGACGCCACCACCCGGCCGCCGCCGGCCAGGAGGGCCCGGGCGTGGCGCAGGGCGGCCCACGGGTCGGACAGGTGCTCGAGCACGTCGAAGAAGCACACCAGGTCGAACCGCCCCCACCCGGCCGGCACGTCGTCGGGGAACGAGCCCTGCGCCACCCGGTCGAGGACCTCCCCGGCGTGGCGGGCGGCGTCGGTCGGCTCGATGCCGTAGACCTCCCGCCCGGGGGAGCGGGCCTTCAGGGCCCGGCCGAAGCCGCCCCGGCTGCAGCCCACGTCGAGGATCTTCCGCCCGTCCGGCACGTGGTCGAGGAATCGGTCGGGCCAGGCATGGATGTAGCGCTCGCCGTCGTCGCCCATAGCGCCTGAACGGTAGCGGCCGCCGACCGGCCAGGGGGTGTGCCGTAGGGGCCGGCGGTTATTAGCCTGTGACAACTCTGAGAGGAGGCCCCCCATCAGCGAGCAGAACCGGAGCAGTCGAGGCGTGGCCACCGAGGGTGGGGCCAACGGGGACGGGGGGATGTCCCTGCCCGGGTGGGCGCCGCCGGTGCCGTCCCGGCCCGACGTGCCCGTCACCGAGTCCCGGGCCTACCGGCTGAAGCGGTTCCTCCTGGGGCCGCCCCTGATCAGCGACCAGCTCTCCGACGAGCGGCTGGGCAAGCCGACCGCCCTGGCGGTCCTGTCCTCCGACGTCATGTCGTCCTCGGCGTACGCCACCGAGGAGATACTGCGCATCCTCATCCCCGTCGGCGGGCTGGCCGCCTTCGGGCTGGTCGCCCCCATCACCCTGCTGATCCTGGCGGTGCTGGCGGTGGTGACCATCTGCTACCGCGACGTGGTCAGGTCCTACCCGAAGGCCGGTGGGTCCTACGTGGTGAGCCGGGACAACTTCGGGCCGAACGCCGCCCAGATCGCCGGCGCCGCCCTGCTGATCAGCTACACCATCACGGTGGCGGTCTCGGTGGCCGCCGGCACCGACGCCATCGTCTCCGCCATCCCGTCGCTGTCGTCGATCGCGGTGCCGCTGTCGGTGGCGTTCGTGGTGCTCATCGCCTACGGCAACCTGCGGGGGCTCAAGGAGGCCGGGAAGGTGTTCGCCATCCCGACGTACTTCTTCATCGCCAACATGGCGGTGCTGATCCTCTACGGGCTGGCCAAGGCGGCGGCCGGCGACCTCGGTCACGTCCCGGTGAAAGCCGGCCAGATGACCTTCGGCCACCAGGGTGGTGGCCTGCTGCTCGGCGTGTCGCTTTTCTACGCGGCCCGGGCCTTCGCCAACGGGGGGTCGGCCATGACCGGCACCGAGGCCATCTCCAACGGGGTGAGCATCTTCCGGGAGCCCCAGGCCAGGAACGCCCGCACCACCCTGGTGATCATGAGCTCGATCCTCGGCTCGATGTTCCTCGGCGTGTCCATCCTGGCCGCCGTGGCCCACGCCCGGCCGTTCCAGTCGGGCACCCCCACAGTGGTGTCGGAGCTGGGCCGCCTGGTCTACGGGCAGGGGGCGGCCGGGTCGCTCCTCTACGGGCTGCTCCAGGCGGCCACCGCGGTGATCCTGATCCTGGCCGCCAACACCAGCTTCACGGGGTTCCCGTTCCTGGTCAGCTTCGTGGCCGAGGACTCGTTCCTGCCCCGGCCGCTCACCGTGCGGGGTCACCGGCTGGTGTTCTCCAACGGCATCATCGTCCTGGCGGTGGCGTCCATCGCCCTGCTGGTGGCCACCCGGGCCCAGGTGGCGTCGCTGATCCCCATGTACGCCATCGGGGTGTTCACCGGCTTCACCATGGCCGGCGCCGGCATGACCAAGCACCACCTGACCCACAAGGAGCCGGGCTGGCGGCGCAGCGCCACCGTCACCGCCATCGCCGCGGTGGTGTGTCTCCTGGTGGTGATCATCTTCACCGCCACCGAGTTCACCCACGGGGCGTGGGTGGTCGTGGTGGTCATGCCCCTGCTCATCTGGGGGCTGATGCGCACCAACGCCCAGTACCGCACCGAGGACGCGGTGCTGGCCGAGGGGGCGGCGGTGGAGGCGTGCGAGGCCCCGGTGCTGCGCCACCACACCGCCATCGTGCTGGTCGACCGCATCGACATGGCCACCGCCCGGGCCATCCAGTACGCCCGCAACCTCAACCCCAACGAGCTGTACGCGGTCCACCTCA
>JAKAXN010000557.1 GCA_021816565.1 Actinomycetes bacterium | reverse complement strand
GCCTCTGCGGTTCTCCCAGTCAGCCCGGAGGCACCGCATCGGCCGAGCCAGCGCCCGTCACCTCATCGACACCATCGAGGCAACTCAGACCATCTCAACCACCACGGGCGAGATGCTCTGGGCCTGGGTGGGTGACGACGAGCGGGGCCGGGAGCTGGAGATCGTGGCCGTTGAGAAACCCGACGCCCTGGTCGTCATCCACGTCATGCCCACCAGCCTCCGAAGGAGGAAGCCGTGACCAAGCCCCAGCGCAAGCCCGCCACCCGTACCCGGCAGCTCCACCCTGGCCCCATCGGGCCGGACATTGACCTCGACACCGAGGAGGTTTACCTCGCCGACGGCAGCCGCCTGACCGAGGCCAAGGCCGAGCAGCTCGCCGAGGAGGCCATGCAGGAGTACTACCGGCGTCGGGGCCGGCCGTCCATCACCGGCCACGGGGAGCGCACCCCGAACCTGACCGTGCGGGTGAAGCCATCGACCCGGGCCGCCCTCGAGCAGATCGCCGCGGCCCAGGGCCGCCGCCTGGCCGACGTCGGACGGGACGCCCTCGACGAGTACATCAGCCGCCACACCGGCAAGGCCAGCTGAGCGATGGACGGCCACGCGGGCGAGGTGCCCGAAGAGGTGAAGGCTCGTGACCGTGCGCAGCGTGCTGGCCGTACTCCACCGACATGTGAAGTCGCTGCTGCGCGTGGACGGAGGCTCGAAACGAACCGAGGCGGCTGTTACGACAGTGTCGGGGCTAGAAGCTGGTGATCTCCTGGGCCGGGCCCATGACCACGGCTGGGGAGTCGGCCGGGTCGATCCAGCGCAGCAGCTGGTCCAGCTGCGCCAGCGGCAGGCTGACGCAGCCGTCGGTGGCCGAGCCGGTGTCGGCCTCCAGGAACACCGCAGAGCCGGCGTAGGGGACCGCCGGGCCGGTGTTGTAGTCGATGACCGCGAAGCTCGGGTAGGGCTGAGGCTCGGTCCACAGGGCCTGGCTGCCGCCGCCGAAGGGCGGGGCGGTGCCGCAGGCCACGTGCTGGAAGGTGTTGTAGCCGGGGGAGCTCGGGTCCTCGTCCCACCAGTCGCCGCACACCAGCTGGTGGTAGGGCTCCTGCACGCCGGGGTCGGCGGCGTTGCCGTACATGGTGGGGCCGATCCCGTACCTGCCGGTGGGGGTGGTGGCGGCCCCCTCGACGGTGTGGTCGGAGAAGCCGTTCTGGCCGATGCGGGCGCTCCACGGGCCGGCCACCGGGACCCAGCAGGCGCCGGTCAGCTGCCAGGTCTGCACCGTGGCGTGGGTGGTGCCGTAGCCGCTGGACTCCACGGTGATCAGCTGGCGGGCCGATCCGGTGCTGGCCAGGCGCGACGCCAGGCCGGGCTGGCAGGCGGCGGCCTCGGCCACCGGCTGGGCCCCCGACGTCGAGCTGGCCGGTGAGGTGGCGTGCACCGCCGGGGCCGTCGCCGGTGCAGGGGCCGGGACGGTGGCCGCCGGGGCGGTGGCGGACGGGGCCGCCGCGGCGGTGGCCGACGGCGCGGTGGTGGCCGGCACCCGGACGGTGCTGACCGGCACCGAGCTGCTCGAGGAGCTTGCGGTGGCCTGGCCGGTCGGGCCGCCGCAGGCGGTGGCGACCACGGCCGCGGCGGTCATGGCGCCGGCCAGGGCGGTGAAGCGGTGCGCTCGGTATCGGGCCATGGTGTCGGCAGCCATCAAACGTTTTTCGACCGAGCTTCGCCGATGCCCCGAGTTGGGTGCCGGCGCCCGTTCCTGCTGGTCACGGTATATGCGCAGCCGGCGATCTTGGTGTCGGGGCGACCGGGCCCGGGCGGGCCGGGAAAGTGGCAGTGGGAGGTCGTCCACCCGACGCCGGCCGGTTCGGGCTGCCCCGGGTCGGCCTCACAGGCTCTGGCCTTGTAGAAGCAGCACATCTACAATGCGTGAGGTGGCTGCGACGAGCGACGCCAGGGTGTCCCACCGGGGACAGACCAGCTTGCCCGCCGACCTGCGCCACCGGTGGGGAATCGAGGCGGGCGGGGAGATCGGCTTCATCGATCTCGGGGACGCGGCCCTGGTCGTGCCAGGAGGAGTGTCGGTCGCTCGTCGAGAGCTCCGTCGCGTACTGCGGGATCGCTACGAGAGTGCAATCGCGGCGATCGATGATCCCGATCTCGCTGATCAGTAGCTCGGAGTGCCCCCTGCGCCTCCCCCGGTCATCGTCGACGACCGGCTGCTGATCGAGGAGCTCCTGGCGGGCCTCACCAAGGACGAGCCCGTCGTCATGCACACCACTTCCTACTGGTACTACCGAGCATGTCGAGCTGCCGTGCTCGGGGCCGGAGGGCATCTGTACGGACCCTTCCAGCAGTTGGACCGGGGACAGCAGGAACGGGCCATCTTGAGCCTCCTCGAGCTGCGCCGCGACATCCTGCTTCCCGACGTGCGATCAACCGTGCCCCGCATGGCGCACATCGCCAAGCGTCATCCCCGCCTCAACCTTCTCAACCTGGAAGCGGTGGCACTGGGACAACTCCTGACCGCCACGGTGTGGCTGTCTCTCGAGGCGGCGCACGGCGTCCTGCCGACCGCCCTGGAGGACGAGCACGTTGCGTGGCGTAGCGTCGAGATCCCCGCTGACTGACCTCGGGAGTCCGTGGCGCCTCCAGGCCTGGCGAGCTCCTGCGCGCCGGTGCTTCAGCCCCTGCGGGTTGCGCCCCGGGCGGGGCCAACCCGCTGGAGCCAACGGCTCACCACCAGCAGCTTGAGGTGAAGTTGTCGAACTGGAACACCCCCGGTGCCCGCCCCGGAGTCCCCGTATCAGCCTGTATAGGCCCGCCGCTATACCCATGGGGGGCCGGCCCGCGGGGGCTAGCCGCCGGAGGCCGTCGAGCTGTGGGCGGTGGACGAGTTGGCGGAGGAGATCTCGCTGCCGGCCTGCGACAGGGCCCTGCCCGCCGCGGACTCGTCGGCGATCACCGCCTGCAGCGACGACGTGTCAGCCGCTGCAGCGGCCCCGGAGGCTGGAGGCGAGCCCACCGCCGGCCCGCCCGGGGCGGCGCCGGCGGCCGACCCCGACCCCGGGGTGGCCGGCGCGGGAGCGGCGGCGGTGGAGCCGGCGCCGG
>JAKAXN010000074.1 GCA_021816565.1 Actinomycetes bacterium | reverse complement strand
CGGCACAGGAGGATCAGCTGCCGCTTGGCGAACCCGGGATCCAGGTGGGCCAGGGCCACGCAGTGGAATGCCAGATCCCACGATGCGTACCACGGGTACTCCCAGGGATCGGGCATCGATATGACGTCCCGGTTGTTGAGGTGGGTCCAGTCGCCGTTGCGGATCCGCCCCCGCCCCGGCGGCGCTGGGGGCTGGGCCGGGTCGCCCGACAGCCAGCGGGCCACGTCGAGGTGGAAGAACTGCTTCGACCACAGCATGCCGGCCGCCGCCTGGCGGAGTACCCGCCCCTCGTCCTCGGATGCCCCGGCCGGGGTGAGCGAGGCGTAGAAGGCGTCGGCCTCCGCCGAGCGGTCGGCCACCACCTTCTCGAAGCCCCGGGTCAGATCCCCCTCGGCGGCGCTGGGGGTGGGACGGGCGCCCTCGCCGGGCTTCCAGAACCGCAGCCTGATCTCCGCCGTCGCGCCGGGCGGTACCGACAGGTGGTACCGCAGCGCCGCCTTGGTGCCGGTCCGGGCCGGGTTGACGCTGTCGGCGCCGGAGATCACGTGGTCGGCTATCCCGTCCTTCGGGTAGGCCGGTCCGGTGGTGCCGTAGAGCTTCGCGTCGTTGGTCTCGTTGTCGCAGAAGAGGGCCTCGCCCTCGCCGGCCCAGGCCAGCCGCCACTGCCCGACGGTGTCGTCGCGGATGTCGAGGACGCCGGGACCGCTCTGGGTGATCACCGGGCGGACACCGGCCCCGTCCCACGACCAGCGGTTGCGGAACCAGACCGTCGGGAGCACGTCGATGGCGGCCGTTTCGGGCCCGGCGTTGCGCACCTCGATACGGCACAACAGGTCCTCCGGACCACCCTTGGCCCACGTGCAGGTCACGATCCAGTACCGGTCCCCGTCGAACACCCCGGTGTCGAGCAGCTCGTACTCCGGGTCGGTACGCGACCGGGCCCGGTTGGTCTGCAGCAGGTCCTCGTAGGGGAACCGGGCCTGGGGGTAGTGGTAGCGCCACCTGAGCCAGGAAGAAGTGGGCGTGGCGTCGAGGTACCACCAGTAGTCCTTGACGTCCTCGCCGTGGTTGCCCTGCTCCCCGGTCAGCCCGTAGGGCCGCTCCTTGAACACGGGGTCCACCCCGTTCCACAGGGCCAGGGCCAGGCAGAGGATCTGCTGGTCATCGCAGATCCCGGCCATGCCGTCCTCGTTCCAGCGGTACGCCCGGGAGTGGGCGTGCTCGAAGGGGAAGTACCCCCAGGCGTCCCCCGACGCGGAGTAGTCCTCCCGCACCGTTCCCCAGGCCCGCTCCGACAGATAGGGGCCCCAGCGCCTCCAGGGCAGGTCCCCCCGATCGGCCTGGTGCAGCCGGCCTGCTTCGGCGTCCATGGCCTCATGCTGGCAGACCGCCGGCGGGGAATAAGGGACCGGGCCGTCCCGTTGTGATCTCCGCTTACACGATTACACCCGAACGGAGCTGCCAATGCCTCCCATCGCCACTTCCGCCCTGCCCCTCCTGCCGCTCGAGGCCGGCGTGGTCCTCCCCGGGATGACCATCACCCTGGCCCTCGAGACGGCGGAGGCCCGCGAGGCGGTGGCCGCCGCGTCCGGAGCCGGAGACCGCCTGGTCATCGTGCCCCGCCTCGGACGGGCGTCCGGATCGGATCCCCAGCCCGGACGCTTCGCCCGGGTCGGGACCATCGCGTCGGTCGAGCGCACCGGATCCCTGCCCGGCGGCACGCCCGCCGTGGTGGTCACCGGCCACGGGCGGGCTGCCGTCGGGGCGGCCACCGGCATGGCCGGCGCCGCCCTGTGGGTGAACGTGGACCCCCTGGATGAGGTCCCGGCCGGGGTCGAGACCATCGACCAGGCCCGTGAGCTGAGAGCCGTCTTCGAGGCCATCGCCGATCACCGCGGCCTGGGCCGGATGAACGAGTTGCTCCGCTCCGTCAGCGAACCGGGGCGCCTGGCCGACACCGCCGGCTACTGGCCGGAGCTCTCCATGGAGCGTCGGGTCGAGCTCCTCGAGACCGTCGAGGTCGCTCGCCGGGTCGAGCTGGTCCTGGGGTGGGCCCGGGAGGCTCTGGCCGAGCTGGAGCTCAAGGACCGCATCCGCACCGACGTGGCCGAGGGGATGGAGCGGACGCAGCGGGAGTACCTCCTGCGCCAGCAGCTCGCCGCCATCCGCAGGGAGCTCGGCGAGCAGGGCGACGACGGGCCCGGTGACGACTACCGGAGCCGGCTCGAGTCGCTCGACGTGTCGGAGGACGTGCGCTCCGCCATAGGCCGCGAGATCGACAAGCTCGAGCGCACCAGCGACCAGAGCCCGGAGCAGGGCTGGATCCGGGCCTGGCTGGACGTGGTGTTCGACGTTCCCTGGGGGCGGCGATCGGAGGATCAGCTGGATGTCGAGGAGGCCCGGGCGGTGCTCGACGCCGACCACACCGGCCTCGACGACGTCAAGCAGCGGATCGTCGAGCACCTGGCCGTGCGCAAGCTGCGCCTCGAGCGTGGCGGCGACCCGGAGAGCCGGTCGGAGGGCATGATCCTGGCCCTGGTCGGTCCTCCCGGCGTGGGCAAGACGTCGCTGGGTGAGTCCGTGGCCCGGGCCATGGGTCGCCAATTCGTCCGGGTGGCGCTGGGCGGGGTGCGCGACGAGGCCGAGATCCGCGGCCACAGGCGGACCTACGTGGGGGCCATGCCCGGCCGTATCGTCAGGGCCATCAGGGACTCCGGCACCCTGAACCCGGTGGTCCTGCTCGACGAGGTGGACAAGCTGGGCAGCGACTGGCGAGGGGACCCGTCGTCGGCGTTGCTCGAGGTGCTCGACCCGGCCCAGAACCACACGTTCCGCGACCATTACCTGGACCTCGACCTGGATCTCTCCGGGGTCCTGTTCCTGGCCACCGCCAACACGGCCGAGCAGATCCCCGGCCCCCTCTACGACCGGATGGAGGTGGTGCACCTCGACGGCTACACCGACGCCGAGAAGGTCGCCATCGCCCGGGACCACCTGATGGGGCGCCAGCTGGCCCGGGCCGGGCTGCTGGAGGGCGAGGTCGTGGTCACCGAGGAGGCGCTGGAGCAGATCGTCGCGGGCTACACCCGGGAGGCCGGCGTGCGGAACCTCGAGCGGGAGCTCGGCCGCCTGCTGCGCCGGGCTGCAGCCCGGGTGGCGGCCGGGGAGGGGGAGCGGCCCCTGCTCGTCGGGGCAGACGACGTGAGCAAGTGGCTGGGCCGCCCCCGTCACCAGCCGGAGGTGGCCGAGCGGACTTCCCTCCCCGGGGTGGCCACCGGACTGGCCGTGACCGGTGCCGGCGGGGACGTGCTCTTCGTCGAGGCCTCGGCCTCAGACGGCGACGGTGGGCTCATCATCACCGGGCAGCTGGGTGAGGTGATGCAGGAATCGGCGCAGATAGCGCTGTCGTACGTGCGGGCCCACGCCGCGGAGCTGGGGCTGGACCCCGAGGACCTGGACCGCCGCCGGCTGCACCTGCACGTCCCGGCCGGGGCCGTGCCCAAGGACGGCCCGTCGGCGGGCGTCACCATGACCACGGCCATCGTCAGCCTGTTGACCGGCCGCCCGGTGCGACCCGAAGTGGGCATGACGGGTGAAATAACCCTTCAGGGCAGGGTTCTCCCGATCGGTGGGGTGAAGCAGAAGGTGCTGGCCGCCCACCGGGCCGGACTTAGCGAGGTGGTGCTCCCGGCCCGCAACGAGGCCGACCTGGAGGACGTTCCCGAGACCGTGCGCGACCAGATGACCTTCCACCTGGCCCGCGGTATCGGCGACGTCCTGGGACCGGCCCTCGGGCTGAAAACCGTTGCTGCGTAAGGGATTTACTTCCTGACAGGACCCGGGCGGATCGCCTCACAGGCGGCCGGCCCGGGTCCTCGGCGTGGCACCACCGACCAGAAATCCCTTGTCGTGCAAGGGAAATACTTGACCTGCACGCCGAAAACCTCTTGTATATCTGGCAACTTCCCCGAACAACGCCAGGAGGTGGCGGTGAACAGAACAGAGTTGGCCGAGGCAGTCGCATCGAAGACTGGTCTCGACCGCAAGCAGTCAGAGGCCGCGGTCGAGGCCGTGACCGGCTCGATCGTCGCTGAGATCAAGGCCGGCAACCGGGTTTCTATCTTCGGCTTCGGCTCCTTCGAGCCTCGGGCCCGCGCTGCCCGTACCGCCCGCAACCCCCAGACCCAGGAGACCGTCAAGGTCCCGGCGTCGAAGACGGTGGCCTTCAAGCCGGCCGCCGCCTTCAAGGAGACCCTCAATACCCGGGGCCGGGCAGCCAAGAAGACCGCCGCGGCCAAGACCACCGCCGCCAAGTCCACCGCGACCAGGTCCGCGGCGACCAAGGCCACGGCGGCGAAGAAGACCACCACCGCCAAGTCCGCTGCCACCCGGGCCCCGGCGGCGAAGACGGCGGCGGCCAAGAAGACCGTCGCCAAGAAGGCCACGCCGGCCAAGAAGGCCACCCCCGCCAAGACCACCCGGGCAGCCAAGAAGCGCTGAGCTGCTCCGCCGGGCGGACCGGGGAAGAACCACGCTGCTGCCGGGTCGGCACCGCTGAGGAGGCGGTACCGACCCGGCCGGCGTCGGGCCCCGGGATCCGGGCGGTCAGATATCCGACAGGAGCTTGAACGCCTCGGCGGCCGAGAACCCGAGAGGGGCTCCGGCCGCCTTGTAGCGCGCGTGCAGGCGTTCGGCGAAGGACCGGACCTGATCGGCGTCGCCCCCGTCGTCGATGCGCATGGTCGACTCGAACTGGCTTCGGTGGGCCAGCAGCGCGTTGAGCTTGGCGTCCTCGAAACCGGTGATGTCCTCGAGGTGGTCCGGGGTGTCGGCCTCCCACAGCAGGACCTTCCCGGGCCGGTGCGGCGGCCGGCCGTGCTCGGGGAAGAAGTGGGGGTCCCGGGCGGCCACCACGCCGTCGGTGGCCAGGAATCCAGCGTTGCGGTGGTCGGGATGGAGCCGGTAGCGCTTCCACGGGTCGTGCCCGAGGACCACGTCCGGCTTCACCGTGCGGATCTCGAGGGCGACCTGGCTGCGCTGGGTCATGCCGGCCTCGAGCTCGCCGTCCACCCATCCGAGGAAGGTGACCCGGCCGTCCCCGCCGAGCGCGATGGACGCGTCCCGCTGCTCCTGCTGGCGCACCTCGACCAGCTCGGCCCGATCCTGGTCGGGGTCCCAGGATCCCTTGGACCCGTCGGTGCAGACCAGGTAGTGGATCCGACAGCCCGCGGCGGCCCACTTGGCCAGGGTCCCGCCGCAACCGAAGTCGATGTCGTCGGGGTGGGCGCCGATGGCCAGGGCCACGCCCGGCACCTCGAGATTGGAGGAGAGCTCGGGGGCGAACGCCCCGTGCGCCGTCGGATCGCTCATTTCTGCACCACCACGGTCAGGTCCTCCGGCAGGTCCACGTCCCAGCCCAGCGACGAGGACTCGACCACCCGCACGGCCGGGCCGACCCTCTGCGCCTCGGCCAGGTGGCGGGAGAACGACCCGGGTCCGTAGGAGAAGTTGAACCCGGCCCGGGCCGGCACGCATATGACGTTGGTGCCGTCCCGCCGCCGGTCCGGCACCAGGGTGATCCCTTCGAACTCGGTCACCCAGTGGAGGTCGGTGGCCAGCGGGAGGTCCCCGGCGGCGACCACTACCGACCCCACGCCCATTCCTCCGAGCCGGCGGACGCCCTCCTCCACCGCCCCGTTGAGGCCCCGCCCCGGCTCCCAGATCACGAGCGCACCGAGGGCCCGGGCCCACTGGGCCACCTCGTTGTCGTCGCAGACCACCGCCACCGGCAGCCCGGCGGCTGAGCGCACCACCCTGGTGGCCATGGTCCGGGCCAGCCGCCGCCGCTGCCCGGGCGACAGAGCCGGGGCCAGGCGCAGCTTGGCCTGGGCGAACGCCTTGACCGGCACCAGGACGGCGTGGCTGTCGGTCCAGGCCGGCACGATCGGCTCCACGCCCCGATACTACGGCGGCGGGGCCGCCCGGCCGGGCCGGCCGCTCTGCCGGCTCCGGCGCCGGTTGGGGCCGGTACGCTCGGGCCGGTGCGCATCGCCGTGGGATCAGACGAGGACGCCCCCGTCGTGGCGGCCGTGGTCGAGCACCTGCGCCGGGCCGGCCACCACGTCGAGGTGGTGGCGCCGGGGGCGGTGTGGACCGAGGTGGGACACCGGGTGGGCGAGCTGGTGGCGTCGGGCCGGGCGGACATGGGCGTCGCCTGCTGCTGGACCGGGACCGGGGTCTCCATCGCCGCCAACAAGGTGAGGGGGGTGCGGGCGGCCCTCTGCGCTGACGCCGCCACTGCGGAGGGCGCCCGCCGCTGGAACGATGCCAACGTGGTGGCCCTCAGCCTGCGGGCCACCACCGAGGCGGTGGCCGGCGAGATCCTCGACGCCTTCCTGTCGGCGGTGCCCGACCCGGACGAATCGGCGACCATCGCCGGGATCGAGTGAGCATCACCCAGGTCATCCCGGACCGGCGGGAGCTGCCCGGGCGTGAGGAGCTCGAGCAGCTCTACCTGCCCGACCGGGCGGCCCACCTGCGGATCAACTTCATCGCCTCGCTCGACGCGGCGGTGGACATCGAGGGGCGCAGCGGCCCCCTGGGCGGGCCGGCCGACCGCCGGGTCTTCTCGGCCATGCGGGCCGTAGCCGATGTCGTCCTGGTCGGCGCCGGGACGGTGCGGGCCGAGGACTACGGCCCGGTTGCGGCCGGTCCCGAGCTGGTGGAGCGGCGGGCCGTCCGGGGCCAGGCGCCCCGCCCGACCTTGGCCGTGGTCACCCGCCGGGGCGACCTGGACCCCCACAGCCGGCTCTTCAGCGGCGGAACCCCGGTGGTGGTGCTCACCACCGCCGATGTGGTGGCGGCGCGCCCGGACCTGGCCGAGGTGGCGGAGCTGGTCGCCTGCGGTCCCTCCGAGGTGGACGTGGCCTCGGCGGTGGGCGAACTGCGCCGCCGGGGCCTGGGGCGGATCCTCTGCGAGGGAGGCCCGGCCCTGGCCCGCAGCCTGCTGTCCGCCGGGCTGGTCGACGAGCTGTGCCTCACCATCTCGCCCCTGGTGGTGGGAGGGGGTCGGAGGCTCTTCGGGGATCATCCGCTGCCCGGCGCCGCCCCGTTCGACCTGGTCGGGCTGCTCGAGGCCGACAGCATGCTGCTGGCCCGGTACCGGCTCCGGAGGCCCGCTCCTTGAGCGCCCGCCGGGCCCCGTCCCGGGCGGTGGAGAAGTCCCTGCTGGACCAGGGCCACCGGGTCATCGTCGGAGTGGACGAGGTGGGCCGGGGAGCCTGGGCCGGACCGATCATGGTCGGGGCGGCGGTGCTGCCCCTCGACCGGCGGGTCTACGGGGTGCGCGATTCCAAGATGCTGAGCGAGTCGGAGCGGGAGAGGCTGTTCGACCGGGTGGCATCGTGGTGCACGGCGTGGGCCGTCGGGGCCGCCACCCAGGACGAGTGCGACACCGTGGGCATGGCCGAAGCCCAGCGCCGGGCCGCCCGCCGGGCCATCGACGGGCTCGGGCTCACCCCCGACCGGGTCCTCGTGGACGGCAACTGGGACTTCGTCGGCCTCGGCTGCACCACCAGGATCGTCAAGGGGGACGCCACCTGCCTGTCGATAGCGGCGGCCTCGATCCTGGCCAAGGTCACCCGGGACCGGCTCATGCGGACCGAGGCGGCGCAGTACCCGGCCTACGAGTTCGAAGCGAACAAGGGATACCCGTGCCCCCGCCACAAGATGGCCCTGCAGGCCTACGGGCCGTCGGCCATCCACCGCCGCACGTGGGTGTTCATGGAGAACCTGGCCTGGGGCAACCCCGGCTCCCGCTGCGCCCCCCGGCCCTGGCTGGTCGCGGGTGATTCATGCGAACAGGCCGCCCTTTTTCCCCCCGAAGTTCCTTAGCATGACTCAGTGATCTTCCGACACCAGGGGGCCCGCCAGCCGGGCTGGATCCGCCGGCTGATGCCGTGGCTGCGACCCCACCGGCGCAACGTCATCCTGGCCTTCGGCTCGGCCCTGGCCGGCAGTGCCATCGCCGCCGCCGTGCCGGCGGTCGAGCGCCAGATCATCGACCGGGTGATAATCGCCCACCAGCAGCCGTTGGCGCTCTGGCTGGGCGTGCTCGGTGTCTTCGCCGTGGCCACCTTCGCCTTCTCGCACGTCAGGCGCTTCGTCGGCGGCCGGGTCAGCCTGGATGTCCAGTACGACCTGCGCAACGCCATCTACGACCAGCTGCAGCGGCTCGACTCGGCCCGCCATGACGAGTTGCAGACCGGACAGCTCGTGTCGAGGGCCAACTCCGACGTGGGGCTGCTCCAGGCCCTCCTGGCCTTCTTGCCCATGATGACGGGCAACGTCCTGCTGCTGGTGGCCTCGCTGGTCATCATGTTCGTGTACTCGCCGCTGCTGGCGCTCATATCCCTGGCCGTCGTGCCCGCCCTCGTCGTGACCGCCTACCGGATGCGGGAGCGGACGTTCCCGGCCAACTGGGACGCCCAGCAGAAGGAGGGCGAGGTGGCGGTGGTCGTGGAAGAAGCCGTCACCGGCGTGCGGGTGGTCAAGGGCTTCGGCCAGGAGGAACGGGAACTGGACCGGCTCATCGAGCGGGCCGGGGCCCTGTTCTCCTCCCGGATGCGGGCCGTGCGCTACCAGGCCCGCTACCAGCCGGTCCTGCAGGGGCTCCCGGTCCTCGGCGAGGTCGGCGTGCTGGCCCTCGGCGGCTGGATGGCCCTGAACGGGCGCATCACCATCGGCACGTTCCTGGCCTTCGCCACCTATCTGCTGCAGCTGGCCAGTCCGGCCCGCATGCTGGCCGGCCTGCTGATCGTGGGCCAGCAGGCCCGGGCCGGGGCCGAGAGGGTCCTCGACCTCCTGGCCTCGACCCCCGTGGTCACCGAGAGACCCGACGCCCGCACCGTCGGGGCCGGCCCGGGGGAGCTGCGCTTCTCCGGTGTGCGCTTCGGCTACCTGTCCGGCTCGCCGGTGCTCGACGGGTTCGACCTCACCGTGCGACCGGGAGAGACAGTGGCGCTGGTCGGCGCCTCCGGTTCGGGCAAGTCCACGGTGGCGCTGCTGCTGCCCCGCTTCTACGACGTCCAGGCCGGCTCGGTGAGCGTCGACGGCACCGACGTCCGGGACCTGACGCTCGCCTCGCTACGCAGCCGGATCGGGGTGGTCTTCGAGGAGAGCTTCCTCTTCTCCGACACGGTCCGGGCCAACATCGCCTACGCCCGCCCCGACGCCACCGATTCCGAGGTGGAGGCGGCGGCCCGGGCCGCGGAGGCCCACCGCTTCATCTCCGGCCTGCCCGACGGCTACGACACCGCGGTCGGTGAGCGGGGGCTCACCCTCTCCGGGGGCCAGCGCCAAAGGATCGCCCTGGCCCGGGCGCTGCTCAGCGACCCGCAGATCCTCGTCCTCGACGACGCCACCAGCGCCGTCGATGCCAAGGTGGAGGCCGACATCCAGGCCACCCTCCGCAAGGTGATGCAGGGGCGGACCACCCTCCTCGTGGCCCACCGCCGCTCCACCCTGCGCCTGGCCGACCGGATCGCCGTCGTGGAGCGGGGCCGGGTCCTCGACCAGGGCACCCACCGGGAGTTGATGGAGCGCTGCGACGCCTACCGCCGGCTGGTGGGTGGCCCCGGAGACGACGCCGAAGGCCTCGCCGCGGCGCCGGTCGCCGCCGAGCCGGTGGACGGGGTGACCCCCGGGCTGTGGCCCTACGAGCGGTCCGACCCGGCGGCCGTGGCGGCGTCCTCGGCGCCGACGGCTGGCCCGGGGCCGGGCATGGGCGGTGGCGGCGGACACGGTTGGATGGGGGCCATCGGGCCCACCCCGGAACTGCTCGAACGGGTGGCCGCCCTGGAGCCGGCCGATGACGACCCGCAGGTCGACGTGGAGGCCGAGGCGGCTCCGGATGGGGCGTTCAGCCTCCGCCGCTTCGTGGCGCCGTACCGGTGGGCCCTGGCCGCCGGGCTGGGCCTGGTGATCCTCGACTCGCTGGCCAACCTGGCCGGACCCCTGCTCATCCGTCACGGGCTCGACAGTGGCGTGGGCCGGCGGTCGGAGCAGACCCTGTGGTGGACGTCGCTGATATTCCTCGGCGTGGTGCTGGCCGACTGGGCCGACTCGGTGGCGCAGGTGCTGGTGACCGGCCGGACCGCGGAGCGGCTGCTGTTCGCCCTACGGGTGCGCATCTGGTCCCACCTGCAGCGGCTGTCCATCGACTTCTACGAGCGGGAGATGGGCGGGCGGATCATGACCCGCATGACGACCGACGTGGACGCTCTGTCCAACCTTCTCCAGACCGGGTTGATCAGCGCCGTGGTCGCCCTGTTCACCATCGCCGGCGTGGCGGTGGCCATGCTGGTGTGGAACGTGGAGCTGGGGCTGGTGGCCCTGTCGGTGGTGCTGCCACTGGCGGTGGCCACGGTGGCCTACCGGAGGCTGTCCGCCCGGGCTTACGAACGGGCCCGGGAGCGGATCGCGGTGGTCAACGCCAGCATGCAGGAGAGCCTGTCGGGGGTCCGGGAGTCCCAGGCGTTCGGCCGGCAGAACCGCAACCAGCGGGACTTCCGCCGGCTGGCCGGCGGGTACCTCGACGCCAGGCTGGCGGCGCAGCGCCTGGTCGCCACCTACTTCCCGTTCGTGGAGTTCCTGGCCGACGTGGCCGCAGTGCTCGTCCTCGGCGTCGGCTCGGCGCTCATCGCGGACCACTCGCTCAGCACCGGCGAGCTGGTGGGGTTCCTGCTGTTCCTGGACCTGTTCTTCGGGCCCATACAGCAGCTGTCCCAGACGTTCGACTCCTACCAGCAGGCCGGTGCGTCGATGGCCCAGATCAACTCGCTGATGGCCACCCCGTCCCTGCTCGACCGGCCGGCCGATCCGCTCCACCCCGGGCCGGTGGAGGGCCGGATCGACTTCCGCGACGTTTCTTTCGCCTACCCCTCGACCGGGACGGCCCGGACGGCGCTGCGCCACCTGGACCTGTCCATCCCGAAGGGCCAGACCGTGGCCCTGGTCGGCGAGACCGGCGCCGGCAAGTCCACGGTGGTCAAGCTGCTGACCCGCTTCTACGACCCCACCGCCGGGACCGTCTGCGTGGACGGCACGGACCTGCGCCGCTTCGATCTCACCGCCTACCGCAACCGGCTGGGATACGTGCCCCAGGAAGCCCACCTCTTCTCCGGCACCATCCGCGACAACATCGCCTACGGCCGGCCCGGAGCCACCGACGCGGAGGTGGAGGCGGCGGCCCGGGCGGTGGGGGCCCACGAGGTGATCGCCGGGCTGTCCGGCGGCTACCTGCACCGGGTGACCGAGAGGGGCCGGTCACTGTCGGTCGGCCAGCGCCAGCTGATCGCCCTGGCCCGGGCCCAGCTGGTCGACCCGTCCATCCTCCTGCTCGATGAGGCCACGTCCAACCTGGACCTGGCCACCGAGGCCCGGGTCTCGCAGGCCATGGGCCTGCTGGCTTCCGGTCGGACCACGGTGCTGATCGCCCACCGCCTCCAGACGGCCCGCTCGGCCGACCGGATAGTCGTGCTCGACGGCGGGGCAGTGGCCGAGGACGGCACCCACGAGGAGCTGATCGAGCGCAACGGGCGCTACGCCGCCATGTGGCGGGCCTTCGCCGACAGCGGCGTGGCCGTCCCCGACAGCACCGCCGCCGTCGGCTGAGGGCCCGACCACCGGCCGGACGGACGACCCGGCCGCCCCGTTCAGCCGGTGGTGGCAGTCGTGCGGTTCCCGCCAGGGACTGGCTGGAGGGCGCCGGTCCACACGGCCAGCTGCCCGTCGACCTCGCCGGCCAGCACCGGAGTCTGGCCGGCGAAGGCCACCAGCGCCACCGTCGATCCGCTGGTGCCCAGCCACGGCGGGGTGGCCGTGGCCAGGGCGTTCCAGGTGACGCCGCCGTCGGGGGAGAGCCAGAGCCCGACCTGGCCGTCGTCCAGCGTGGCCGCCGGGCCGACCGCCGCCGCCGACACCGCGCTGGCGGCCGGCCCCGGGGTGGCCACCGGGGTGGGCTCGAGGGGTTCCGGGCCGCCGGCCGGGTCGGGGTCGGCCACGGCCAGCTCGTTCTGGCCGTGGGCCGCCAGGTCGGTGAGGGGGGCCGGGCTGCCGGCGGTGAAGGACGACACCGTCGCCCTGCTCCACGCCGCTCCGCTGGAGGATCTCCAGATGGCCGGGACCGAAATGCCGGCGGGGGTGGTGCTCGATCCCCAGGCGACCAGCCCGGTGGCGGTGCGGGCGCAACCGGAGATGGTCTCGAACCCCCCGGGGGCCGGGGCGGGGCTCACGGTGGCCCGCTTCCAGCCGGTCCCGTCGATCGACACCCAGGCCGCGGCCTGCCGGCCCGGCACGGCCGTGGGAGCGGCCCCGGCCGGTACCGGTGCCAGGATCGAACCGACCGCCGCCACCACGCCGCTGCGACCGTCGGCCGCCGGGGTGGTGGTGGAGGTGGTGGGGGTGCTGCTGGTGGGGCCGGTCGCCGGAGTGGCCGGTCCGGCCGGCGCCGCCGAGCACAGCCCGTTGACGGTGGCCGGCAGGGTCGTGCCGGCCCCGCCGGACCCTGGGGTCGTGGTGGTGGAGGAGGCGCCCCCGAGCAGGCCCTGCGGCGACCAGCTGTGGCCGTCGGGGCTGGTCCAGCCCTCCGGCTGGCCGGAGGCCGGTTCGCCCACCGCCACCCAGCCGGCGGGGGTGTCCACGGTGAGCGCTCCTCCCGTGGGCACGCTGGGCGGCGCCCCGGTGCCGGCCGGGACGGGGGTCCAGTCCACGCCGTTGGCGGACGCCAGCGTGGCCCGGGTGACCGTCGGGGTGCCGATGGCCTGAGGGTCGGTGACCACCCGGACGGTCATGACGAGCTGCCCGCCGGACGGCTGGAGCGAGAGCGGAACGGCCGTGGGACGGACCGGGCCGAACGTGGCCGGGTCCGCTGACGGCTCCGTCCAGCCGGCCCCGGTCTCGGTGATCAGGTGGGCCTGGCCCGGGTCGCCGTCGGCGATGACAGTGGTGTTGATCGTGGCCGCTATGACCGTGGCCCGCCACCCGGTGGCCGAGGCGTCGCTGCCGGGCAGCGCCACCGGGGTCCAGTGCAGCCCGTCGGTGGAGCGCCACGCCGCCTGGCCGAACGGGCCCCCGCCGGTGGCCACCAGATCGGAGGTGCCGGCGAAGGTGGGAACGGCCGCCACCGAGCGCACGGCCGACCCCCCCGAGGGGCCGTAGAGGGTGGCGCCGGGGGTGCCGGCCGCCGGCGCCCCGGGGAAGTCGGTGGAAGGGGGGCTCCAGCTCGCCCCGTCGGGCGACACCCACGACGCCGCGGTCCATCCCGAGCCCCGGTTGACCGCCCCGCCGGCGACCAGGCCGTTGCCGAGCGGGGCCAGCGAGTAGATCACCCGGCTCCCGGGTCCGGAAAAGGCGGTGGCCGCGGTGGTGACCTGGTGCCAGTGCAGGCCGTCGCTGGTGGCCCACACCGCCGCCGCCTGGGCCGCCCCGGCCCCGATGGATCCGGCCGCGTAGACGGTGGCGCCCTCGGCCAGGAGAGCCCACACCCGGGCTCCGGGCGCCGACGTGATGGTCTTCTCGGCTTCCGGCTGCTCGCTCCAGCGCCGCCCGTCGGTCGACGACCAGAGGGCGAAGCGGCCGTCCACGGTGCCGGTGGCGAACATCCCGAGGGCCCCGGTGGCCACCAGCGACATGGCGGAGGGGCCGCCGGTGTTCGGTACCGAGGCCATGGTGAACGGGGCTCCGGGCGACGGCGACACCCACGCCGCCGCCTGCTGGTTGGCCCCCTGGCCGACCGATCCCACCACGACGGTCGCTCCCCGGTACTGGGCCGCCGCCCCCGCCGAGCTGGCCGCCTGGGATCCGCTCACCGTCGACGAGGCCCATTTCACGCCGTCGGAGGAGACCCACTGGGTGGCCACCGGCGTGCCGGCCGCTGACAGGCGGGTGCCGAAGGCCATCCAGGACTGGTTGAGGGCCGGCGCGATCACGGCCGAGATGGTCGTCCCCTGACCCCCGCCGAGAGCCAGGGCGGGTGAGGCCGAACGGTCCCAGGCGAAGGGGGAGGGCGCGAACTGCGGGGCCGCTTCGGTGGTCGATGTCGGGGCCGGGATGGTGGTGGAGCCGGTTGCCGAGGGCCCGGGGGCGGCGTGCCCGGCGCTGCACGACGCGCAGACCAGCACCCCGGCTGCGGCCAGAGCGCCCCATGCGGTCACGCGACGCCCGGCGGGGCCGGGGCGCGAACGCCCCGAATGCCACGATCCGGTACGGGAGGGACGGATCACGGACAGGTGGGGCGGGGCAGGCGACAACGGGATGACCGGGTCAGCGGTTGCTCAGGCGGAAGCCGTCACCGTCGCCCCGGCGCTTCCATACCTGCCACCACTTCTTGGACTGGCGCTCCTGCTCGATCTCCCGCACGATCTCCGGGCCGGCCGCGGTCACGATGGAGCTGGCTTCCGACAGGATGGCCGCCACGTCCTCGGCCGGCTCGTCGGGCTCGGTCTCCACGGGCGGGCGGTTCAAGGAGCCCACCACGAAGGTCCCGTCGATGATGTCAGGGTGGTAGCGGGGGCAGTCGTCGGGGCAGCGCCACGGCGCCTCGGGCGCCAGGTTGAGCACGCAGAAGCGGGCCACCTCACCGGTGTCGTAGCTCCGGCTCTGGAAGTG
>JAKAXN010000556.1 GCA_021816565.1 Actinomycetes bacterium | reverse complement strand
GCTGCTCACCGACGCGCAGCAGAAGCTGGAGCTGCTGGCCGAGACCGGCGTCGACTACGTGATGCTCGTGCACTTCGACCGGGAGCGTTCCGAGGAGACCGCCGAGGAGTTCGTCAGGGAGGTCCTGGTCAACTGCCTCGACACCAAGGCCGTGGTGGTCGGCCACGACTTCCACTTCGGTTACAAGCGGCTCGGCAACGTGCCGCTGCTGCAGGACATGGGCGCCGAGCTGGGCTTCGACGTGACCGGCCTGCGGCTCTTCAGCGGGGGGCTCGGACGCGACCCCATCTCCTCCACCCGGATTCGGGGGCTCCTGGCCGACGGCGCGGTGGGTGAGGCGGCGTCGCTACTGGGCCGGCCCCACCAGGTCCGCGGCACGGTGGCCCACGGCGACAAGCGGGGTCGCGAGCTCGGCTACCCGACGGCCAACGTGTCCCTCCCCGACAACATCGCCCTGCCGGCCGACGGCGTCTACGCCGGCTGGTACACCCGGCCCGACGGGGTGCGCCGACCGGCGGCCATATCGCTCGGGCGCCGCCCCACCTTCTACCGGGAGGCCGGGTTGTCGCTGCTCGAGGTGCACCTGCTCGACTTCGACGGCGACCTCTACGACGAGCCGGCCCGGGTGGACTTCGTGGCCCACCTGCGCTCCCAGGCCCGCTTCGAATCGGCCCAGGCGCTCATCGACCAGATGGGCCGCGACGTGGCCACCACCCGCCAGGTCCTGGGCCGGTCACCCGGCTGAGCCGGGGCGTCAGTCCTGGTCGGGCCGGGCCCGGCGCCGGCGGTCGCTCTTGAGCTGAGACCTCCGGCTCTTCTCCTCGAGGCGGCGCCGCTGCGACGCCGCCGTCGGGCGGGTGGGCCGCCGTCCCCGGCGGACCTCGAGGGACCGGCGCAGCCGGTCGGCCAGGCGCAGCAGGGCCAGCTCCCGGTTGCGGCTCTGGGACCGGGTGTCGCCGGCGGCCACCGAGACCACCGGACCGAGCCGGGCCACCAGCCGCTCCCGGGCCCACGCCGGCAGGGCGGGGGAGTGCTCGATGTCGAAGGTGGCCTCCGCCCGGGTGTTGGACGTGTTGACGTGCTGGCCGCCCGGGCCGCCGGCGGTGGAGAACCGCCAGGTCACCTCCTGCTCGGGCAGCCACACCCCCGGCGCCAGGTACAGGCCGCCCCCGGGCCGGTCCCCGCTCACCGGTTCCCCCGGCCACCGCGGGGGGTGCCCCGGCGGCGGCCAGCTGCTACCATGATGCCCGGACCGGCCCGCCCGGTCGCGCCTGGACGCGAGGCCCCGGTGGGGGCTCGGCCGGGGGCCCGTGATGTGCCGTCAAGGTGATGTGCCATCGAAGACGTCAAGGGATTACCGCATTCATGCCAGATAAAGCCGCAACGATTGCGACCTACCGCACCCACGAGACCGATACCGGCTCGCCTGAGGTCCAGGTCGCCATCCTCAGCGAGCGTATCGCCCATCTGACCGAGCACCTGAAGGTCCACAAGGGCGATCACCACACCCGGCGGGGCCTGATGAAGCTCATCGGACGTCGCCGGCGGCTCCTGGATTACGTTCGCAAGAACGACGTGGAGCGCTACCGGGACCTGATCTCCCGGCTCGGCCTGCGCCGCTAGGCCCGGACGGGGGCCGGACAGCCGGCCCCCGACCAGCCGCCCCGCCCCGACCGTGACCGCACGGCAGCCGGGGTGTTGGCGGTACCAACGACACCGAAGCGGCGTTCGGTGGTCAGCTGCCAGTCGAGGTTCTCCCGGCCCCGGATCGGGAGGGCGCCGACTGGGAACTGGCCAGGCGCCGCTCCAACAGCCCGCACGGCGGGCGACAGAAAGGAGCGAGCCTCATGGCCGCCACCACCGGATCCCACGTATCGGTCTCGACGCCGATCACCGGAACCACCAAGACCCTCACCTTCGAGACGGGCCTGCTGGCGCCGCAGTCGCAGGGGGCCGTGGTCGCCCGCATCGGCGAGACCACCGTCCTGGCCACTGCCAACGCCGCCAACGGGGTGCGGGAGGGGATCGACTTCTTCCCCCTCACCGTCGACGTCGAGGAGCGGATGTACGCCGCCGGCAAGATCCCCGGCTCGTTCTTCCGGCGCGAGGGCCGCCCGGCCGACACCGCCATCCTCACCGCCCGGCTGATCGACCGGCCCCTCCGGCCCAGCTTCGCCGACGGCTACCGCAACGAGACCCAGGTGGTCATCACCGTCCTCGGCGCCGACCTGGAGAACCCCCACGACGTCCTGGCCATCAACGCCGCCAGCGCCGCCCTGATGCTCTCGGGCATCCCCTTCGAGGGCCCGATCGGCGCGGTGCGCATCGCCTACACCGCGGAGGGTGACTGGGCCCCGCACCCGACCTACCAGGAGGGGGACGCCTCGGCGTTCGAGCTGGTGGTCGCCGGGCGGCAGCTCGACGACGGCGACGTCGCCATCATGATGGTGGAGGCGGGCGGTACGCCGGCCGCCTGGGAGCTGTACCAGTCCGGCGCCCCCAAGGTCACCGAGGAGGCCATCGCCGACGGTCTGGAGTCGGCCAAGGCGTGGATCCGGGAGAGCATCGAGCTCCAGCGCCAGCTGGTCGCCCAGGCCGGGGCCCGGCCCCCGCTGTCGTATGTCCCCCAGAAGGACTACGGCGACGATGTGGCGGCCCGGGTCGAGGAGGTCGGCGCCGGCCGGATCGACAAGGTCACCACCATCACCGCCAAGGCCGAGCGTGAGGCGGCCACCGCCGAGGTCACGGCGGCCGTCATCTCCGAGCTGGCGGAGGAGTTCGCCGGCCGCGAGGGCGAGATCAAGGCCGCGGTGCGGTCTCTCACCAAGAAGCTGGTCCGCCAGCGCATCGCCACCAGCCGGGTCCGCATGGACGGTCGGGGCCCGGAGGACATCAGGCCCCTGTCGGCGGCGGTGGGCATCGTGGCCACCGCCCACGGGTCGGGCCTGTTCCAGCGGGGCGAGACCCAGGTGCTCAACATCACGACCCTCGGCATGCCCCGCATGGACCAGCTTCTCGACACCATCGGGGTGGACGACAAGAAGCGCTACATGCACCACTACAACATGCCGCCCTACGCCAACGGCGAGACCGGCCGGGTCGGCAG
>JAKAXN010000073.1 GCA_021816565.1 Actinomycetes bacterium | reverse complement strand
TGATGACCAAACCCGAGCTGCTCATGATCGACGAGCTCTCCTTGGGCCTGGCGCCAACCATCGTCGGCCAGCTCCTGGAGGTGGTCCGCGAGGTGCACCGCCGGGGGTCGACCATCGTCATCGTCGAGCAGTCGGTCAACGTGGCTCTCAACCTGGCCGAGCGGGCCGTGTTCATGGAGAAGGGGGAGGTGCGCTTCGAGGGCCCGGCGGCGGAGCTGCTCGAGCGCCCCGACATCCTTCGCTCGGTGTTCATCGCCGGGGCGTCAGCCCACGACGGCCCCGACAGCGCCAAGGCGGCCCCGGCCTCCGGGACCCGCTCCCGCCGTCGGTCGAAGGCCGAGCCGGCTCCTCGCATCGACCCTGATGCCAAGCCGGTTCTCGAGTGCGTGGACGTGGTCAAACGCTTTGGCGGCATCACCGCTGTCGACCATGTGGACCTGGCGGTTCGGCCCGGGGAGATAGTCGGCCTCATCGGCCACAACGGGGCCGGCAAGACCACGCTGATGGACTGCGTATCGGGGTTTCTGAAGATCGAGTCCGGACGGATCCTCCTGCGGGGGGTGGATGTCACCGGCTGGTCCCCCAACCTGCGGGCTCGGGGGGCCATGGGACGGTCGTTCCAGGACGCCAAGCTGTTCCCGACCCTGACCGTGGCCGAGACCATCTCCGTGGCCCGGGAACGCCACATCCAGTGCCGCGACATGATCGCCGCGGCGTTCCAGCTGCCGGCCAGCTACGAGTCCGAGTTGGCCGTGACGGTCGTGGTGGACGAGCTGATAGAGCTGATGGGGCTGGGCGCCTACAGCCAGAAGATGACCGGCGAGCTCTCCACCGGGACCCGGCGCATCGTGGATCTGGCCTGCATCCTGGCCCAGGAGCCCAAGGTCCTCATGCTCGACGAGCCGTCAGGTGGCGTGGCTCAGAAGGAGACCGAGGCCCTCGGCCCGCTCCTGCGCCGCATCCAGGAGCGAACCGGCTGCTCCATACTCATCATCGAGCACGACATGCCGCTCCTGAGCGGCCTGTGCGACCGCCTGGTGGCCCTGGAGCTGGGCGGGGTCATAGCGGAAGGCACCCCCGAGGAGGTGCTGGCCCACCCGGCTGTCATCGCCTCCTACCTAGGGACCGACGAAACGGCCATCCAGCGCTCCGGCGCCCGGACCTGACCCGGCCGCCCCGGCACCGGCCGGCCAGACCGTGACCGCGCCGGGCGGCACATCCACCAGGCAGCGCTGCCCGCGACGGCGATCCTGGCGATCCCGGCTGCGAGCGGTGAGCACCAGCCCCCCATCCAACTGCAGCTCCACCGATGTGGCCGCTCCCAGGTCGGCCACGTCGGTGATCACAGCCGGGAGCGAGGCCCGCCCGCCGATGACGATGTGCTCGGGGTGCACGCACCAGGTCAGGGCCGACCCGGGCCGGGCCCAGGGGACCTCGACCCCGAGCTCCACCCCCGCCGCCACCAACCGGCCGTCGGGGCCGCACCAGCCCCCGAGCACGTTGGCGATACCGAGCAGCCGGGCCACGGCCGGGCTGGCCGGCCGGCTGTGCAGCTCCCGAGCCGGCCCGGACTGCACCAGGCGCCCGTCGAGCACCACCAGGATCTCGTCGGACAGCAGAGCCGCCTCCTCCGGGTCGTGGGTCACCAGCACGGTGGACAGCCCGGCCTGGTGCTGCAACCGGCGCAGCTCCCGGCCCAGCTCCGACCGCACCGGGGTGTCGAGCGCGGAGAACGGCTCGTCCAGGAGCAGCAGCCGGGGCCGGCGGGCCAGGGCCTGGGCCAGGCACACCCGCTGGCGCTGACCACCCGACAGCTGGTGGGGCAGGCGGTCCACCAGCTCGGAGAGCCCGAAGGTGCCCAGCCAGTAGGCCCCCAGAGCCGGGTCGGCGTCGACCCCGAAGCACACCTGGTGCCACACGTCCAGGTGGGGGAGCAGGTGGTACCCCTGCGGGACGTAGCCGACCCGTCGCTCCTCTACCGCCACCGCCGACACTGCTTCGTCGCCGTACCAGACCGGGCCCGCTCCCGGACCCAGCAGTCCGGCCAGGGATCTGAGGGCCAGGGACTTACCCGACCCCGACGGGCCGAGGATGGCGGTGCGGTGGGACCGGCACCGGTGCGACGCCTGCAACCGGAACGACCCGGCGGCCACGTCGAGCTCGAAGCCGACGGCCACCGGATCGACCGGGGCCGGGCCGGCCGGCACCGGGAGCGGGCCGCGGCGCCGGGAACGGGAGACAGGCCGCAGCCAGCCGATCCCAACCACCACCACGGCCACGCCGAGAGCCAGGGCGGTGGGGGCCTCCGTGTTGGAGAGCCCGGTGCTCGAGAACTGCACGTAGGTGTAGACGGGCAGGGAGAACGGGTGGTAGGCGAGCAGGACCGTCGCCCCGTACTCTCCGAACGCCCGCAGCCACGACAGCAGCAGGCCGGCCCTGATGCCGTTGGACGCCCCGGGCAGCCCCACCCGGAAGAAGCGGGCCAGCGGGCGGTGACCGAGGGTGGCCGCCACCTCCTCGACCGAGCGGTCCTCGGCGCTGAACGCGGCCCGGGCGGACACCACGAGAAACGGCGCCGCCACGAAGGTCTGGGCCAGCACCACGCCCGCCAGCGAATCGGTGAGCCGGCCGCCGAAGAGGCGCCCCAGCCAGGTGTAGGGACCGACGAGGTAGATGAGCAGGATCCCGCTGATCAGCGGCGGGATGGCCAGCGGCAGGTACACGGCCGCCCCGATGGCCGAGGCCAGCCGGCTGCGGGACCGGGCCAGCACCCAGGCCAGCGGGATCCCGAAAACGGCGATCAGGGTCAGCGAGATGGTGGCGGCCGCGGCCGACACCCACAGGGCCGGGAACAGCCCGGGGGCGGAGAAGCCGGCGTGCGACGAGCGGGCCAGACGCAGCAGGAACGCCACCACCGGCACCCCCAGGTACAGCAGCACCAGCGCGCCCAGCCAGCCGAGCGGCCCCCCGGCGCGCTGATGCAGGCGCCGGGCGGTCATGGATGGCAAGGTAGCGGAATGACCTTCGCGCCCACACAGATCGGCTACGAGGTGGACGGCCCGGTGGCCACCATCACCCTCGACCGGCCGGACCGGCTCAACGCCTTCACCGTCGAGATGATGGGCGAGCTGCTCCAGGCATTCGACCTGGCCGACGCCGACGACCGGGTGCGGGCGGTGATCCTCACCGGGCGGGGCCGGGGCTTCTGTGCCGGCGCCGACCTCGGGGCCGGCGGGTCGACCTTCGACCATGGTGAGGCGAGGGCCGGCCGCCGGGCCCCCCGCGACGGCGGCGGGCTGGTGAGCCTGCGGATCTTCCGCTCCAAGAAGCCGGTGATCGCCGCCATCAACGGGCCGGCCGTGGGGGTGGGGGCGTCGATGATCCTGCCGGCCGATTTCCGCCTGATGGCCGACACCGCCCGCATCGGCTTCGTCTTCGCCGCCCGCGGCATCGTCCCGGAGAGCGCCAGCAGCTGGTTCCTGCCCCGCATCGTGGGGATCAACCAGGCGCTGGAGTGGTGCCTGACAGCCAGGGTGTTCCCGGCGTCGGAGGCCCTGGCCGCCGGGCTGGTGAGAAGCGTGCACCCGGCTGGCGAACTGCTGCCCGCGGCGCACGCCCTGGCCGGGGAGATCGCCCGCAGCGCCCCGGTGTCGGCGGTGATCACCCGCCAGATGCTGTGGCGGATGCTGACCGTCGCCCATCCCATGGAGGCCCACCGGGTGGACTCGCTGGCGGTGTACCACACCGGCCGGTCGGCCGACGCCGCCGAGGGGGTGGAGAGCTTCCTCGAGAAGCGGCCCCCGGAGTGGAAGCTGCAGCCCAGCCGGGACGAGCCCGACTGGTACCCGTGGTGGGACGAGCCCGGCTACGACGCCTGAGCGGGGTGCCGGCGGGCTCTCAGGCCCCGATGGGCTCGGGGGTGGCCCCGGCCGGGCGGCGCGCCGAGCGGTCCCGGCGGACCATGGTCGGGGCCGCCTCCGCGTCGTTGATGCGCAGCGCCGCCACCGCAGCGACCACCGCCATGGCCGCCCCGACCAGGAACGCGGCGTGGTAGGCGGTCAGGTGGGGCAGCGGGCGGCCGTGGACAACGCTCACAGGCCCCACTTCGGCCACGACCGTGCTCAGTACCGCCACGCCCACCGCACCCCCCAGCTGGCGCAGGGCGTTGAACACCGTCGAGGCCCGGGCGGTGTCGGGACCGGAGATGGTGGCGAAACCGGCGGCCTGGGCCGAGGTGAACACGTGGGCCATCCCGTAGCCGGTGACGAACATGAGCAACCTCATCCACCACAGCTCGCCGGTGGTCTGGATGAGGCTCATCAGGGCCAGCGCCACCGCCAGGACCAGCAGGCCGGCGAACATTACCCGGCGGGGGCCGAGGGTGGGGTAGAGGTACCGGCTGACGAGCTGGGCGCCGGCCATGACGCCGAGGGCCTCGGGGAAGGTGCTCAGTCCCGACTGCAGGGCCGACTGCCCGAGCCCGTCCTGGAAGAAGAGGGCCACGATGAACAGCACCCCCAGGAAGGCCACCGATCCCAGCCCCATGACGATGTTGGCGTTGCGGAACAGCCCGTTGCGGAACAGCCGGATGTCGATGAGCGGGGCGGCTGACTTCAGCTCCACCACGACCATGGCCACCAGCAGGACCGCGCCCACGGCGATGGAGGAGAAGATGACCGGCTGACCCCACCCCTTGAACGGGCCCTCGGACACACCGTACATGACCAACCCGAGACCGGCCGCCGAGAGCAGGAAACCGGTCACGTCCAGCTTGACGGCGTGGTCGCTGCGGTGCTGGTCCAGGAACACCATGCCGAACACCCACGCCGCCACGCCGATCGGCAGGTTGACGTAGAACACCCAGCGCCACGAGACCTCGGTCACGAACAGCCCGCCCAACACCGGGCCGAGCGCCGGGGCCAGGGCGGTGGGGATGACCAGGATGCTCGACGCTCGCACCCGCTCCTCGGGCGGGAACGTCCGGAACAGGAGGGCCATGCCGACCGGGACCATCAGGCCGCCCCCGACCCCTTGCAGGACCCGGAAGGCGACCAGCTCGCCGAGGTTCTGGGCCACCCCGCACAGCGCCGAGGCCAGGGTGAACACCACGATTGACGCCAGCAGGACCCGCCGGCCGCCCAGCCGGTCACCGAGCCATCCGGAGACGGGGATGAAGACGGCCAGGCTGACCAGGTAACCGATGGCCACCGTGTCGACCGAGTCGGGCCGGACGCCGAACTGCCGGCCGATGGTCGGCAGGGCGACGTTGACGATGGTCGTGTCCATGATGTTCATGAACATGGCGGCCACGAAGACCACGCTCACCGCGATCTTCTGGCTGATCTGACGGCTCGGCACGCTGCTCCCCGTATCGCTGGTCAGCGGTGCCAACCGGGGTGGTCGCACCGATATTCCCGGTCCCGGAGGCTCAGGGGGCCACGCTCAGCCAGTCCTTGAAGCCCGTCGGGTCGTGCCGGCCCACCGAGGCGTGCTCGAACAGGCCCCATCCCTCGGCCCCGTCGCAGGTGGCCCGGGCCACGTGGTCGATGACCCCGAACGGGATGCGCCCGGCGACGTCGGGGGCCGAGAGGTCGTAGACGGCGCTGTCCAGCCAGTCGCGGCCCTTCCACTGCCCGTGGGTCCAGTCCGGGTCCCCGCCGTAGCCGGCTCCGATGTGCAGCGCCACCCCGGTCAGGGTCTCGATCCGGACCTCCACGGGCCGGCGGTCGGCGCTGCGCATGTGGAGCACCGCCCGCTCGGGGTGGCGGGTGCCCGACCGGTAGGTGATGTCCAGCTCCGGCCAGCCCAGCTGCTCTTGGCGGCCGTCGGCCCACACCCGGCTGGCTGCATTGAGCGTGCGGCTCCCGTCGGGATCCTCCTGGATGATGACGATCAGGGCGTAGTCGTCGAAGCGGATGGGGGCGTAGAGCCACCAGAAGCCCTCCCGGGGGTCCTCGGCGGAGCGCCCGGCGGGCTCCGCCTCACCGACTGGGCGGATACCCCAGGAACGGTCGCGGCTGCCGACCCAGCGGTCGGGTGTGACGGCCACGTCCTCACCGTCGACGTGGAGCGTCCCCGACCAGGTGCCGAGCTGGGCGAAGCGGCAGCCGTCGAGGACCACCCGGTCCCCCTGATGGAGGAGGTGGCGGGGCTCGTCGATGCAGTCGAAGGAGCCCTCCCATGTCAGGTCGAATCCGAGACCCTGCTCGGCGGTGTCGCACACCACGCGGATCTTCGACAGCGGCTCTGACACCTCCACCCTGTACGGACCCACCCGGGCGTCGAGCGACCTGTGCTCGAGGGCGTCGGAGCAGCGCACCGCCCACTGCCGGTCGCCCCGTCGCAGCGTGGCGTACGCGTCGGTCACCCCCAGGTTGGGGTAGACCCCCAGCCCGGTGATCAGGAACAGCTCCCCGCTCCGGTCGTGGGCGTTGAAATAGCAGCGGTCGTAGAAGTTGCGGTCGCTGGATCCGGCGTATCGCATGGAGAGGGGCAGCTGGTGGACCGGGTACTCATCCAGGGGAACGGGCATCTCGACTCCTCAGTTTCCGATCATGGCGGCGATGGCCGGGGCGTTCATGATGAGCTCGTCGGCGTCGGCGGGCGCGGGCCGCTCCCCGAAGTGCACCGATCTCTGCCCGGTCCGCAGTCCCACGATCCCGAACTGCACCGCGGCGTAGAGCACGTACCAGTCCAGGTCGCGCACCGCCCGGCCGGACCGGCGCTCGTAGTAGGACACCACATCGTCCGGCTGGAGGAAGTGGGGCATCCCCGGGAAGCCGTACTGCGCGGCCATGTCCTCGAACATGCGGTGCAGGTAGATCATCCAGGCCACGTCGGTCTCGGGCGGGGCCAGCCCGGCCATCTCCCAGTCCAGGACGGCCACCGGCTCGAAATTCCGGTACATGACGTTGCCGATGCGGGAATCCCCCCAGCAGAACACCGGGTCGCTCTCGTGGGCCGGCCAGTGGTCCTCCAACCAGGTCAGACCCTTCTCCACCAGGCGGGACCGGCCGCAGTCGCGGGCCGCGAACTCGTACCACGCCACCGTCCGGGCCACGTGCCGGCGCAGGGCGGTGCTGCCGGGGCGGTCGCCGGCCAGGTGGGCGAAGTGGCGTTCCGGCTCCTCGATGGCGTGCAGGCGCACCAGCACGTCGACGCTGGACTCCTGCACCTTCGCCTGATCCTCCGGGGCCGCGTCGAACAGCCAGCTGTCGCCGAAGTTGTAGGGCATCACATCGGGGGGCACCTCACCGTCCACCCTCCCCATCACGAAGAAGGGGGAGCCGATGACCGTCGGGTCGGCCTCGCACCACCACGGCGGCGGCACCGGCACGTCGCTCAGCCGGGCCACGGCGGCGATGGTCTCGAACTGGCCGGGCAGGTCGTAGGACGGGAACACCGGCACGTCTGCGTCCGACGGGGCCACCCGGGCCACCAACCGCTCGGACCTCGGTCCCGAAGGGCCGTTCCACGTGGCATCGAACAGCAGCGTCTCGCTGGACATGCCGGTCGCCGAGGTGCCGGTGAGCTCGCCCACGAAGTGGTCGGTGCCGTCGCCCATGTACCGGGCCAGGGCCCGCTGCAGGCCCCGGCGCACCATCTGCAGGTCCCGGCTGGACCGCTGCAGCTCCTGAGGCAGGGCCCCGGCCTCCCCCCCGGATCCGGCCGGACCTGTTCCGTTGTCGATCATCCATCCCCCCTGTCAGTCGATTGCCCGTCGGGCCCGGCTCAGCGCTCCGGGAGCAACGAGTAGTCCGCGAAGTTGCCGTACAGGCGCTCTTCCGCCCCCTCCGGGCCGTGGGTGACGGCCTGCACGAGCAGGTCGCCGCCCACGAACGCCCCCTTCCAGGAATGACCGAGGCCCCCGAAGACCTCTTCCCGGTCACCCCGGCTGCGGGGCTTGTTGATCCCCACCTTGAAAGACTGCAGCTGCTCGGCCACCCGGTCGGCGAAATCCATGTCGTCGGTCGCCACCGACCCCACGAGGGAGCCGTTGGAGGCGTTCATGGCGGCCAGCAGCTCGGACTCGGTGTCGACCACGACCACCGAGTCGAGGGGCCCGAAGGGCTCGGCGTGGTGCAGCGACCACGACGCCGGCGGTTGGAGCACGCACGCCGGGGCCACATAGGCGGAGGTGTCCTGGCCGTCGAGAAAGGTGCCGTCGCCGACGCTGCCCCGGTAGAGGGGGATGCCACCCCCGCGCAGGGCCTCGTCGAATTGCTTCACCAGGTCGGCCGCCTTGTTGGCGTGTATGACCGGACCGAAGTCCAGGTTCGGCAACGGCTCATCGGGCGAGGACACGGCCAGCGGGTGGCCGAACCTCACCGACTGCACCACCGGCAGATAGGTCTCCAGGAACGCCGGGAACAACCGGCGCTGGACCACGTAGCGGGGATAGGCGGTGCAGCGCTGCTTGGCGTACTCGAAGCCCTTCCGCAGGTGCTGAGCCAGGAGGTGCCACTGGGAGAAGTCCCAGATCCCCCAGGTGTTGAGACCTTCCTGCTCGAGCATGTGGCGGCGGCCGGTGTCGGCCAGCGAGACCGCCGCCCGCCGCCCGTTGGCCCGCCCGCCGACGAAGGCCAGCGCGCCGATCCCGTCCGAGCGGATGAGGGCCTCGCCCAGATGGCCCCCCACGCCCGATATCAGTGTCACCGGCAGGTCGGCCCGCTTCATCAGGGCATGGGCCAGGGTGAGGGTGTGGAAGCCGCCCTGGCTCGGCGTCTTGGCCACCACCGCGTTCCCCGCGAGCAACTGCACCAGCTCGGCATGCACCTGCACGCTCATGGGATAGTTCCAGCTGGCGATATTCGATACCGGTCCGGGCAGCGGCCGCCGCTCCTCCTCGCCCCCCAGGGCCAGCTGCCGCTCTATTTCGCCCACGTACCAGCGGACCCCGTCGAGGCAGCGGTCCACGTCGGCGCACGCCAGGCGCCACGGCTTGCCGATCTCCCACACCAGCAGCAGGGCCAGGAGGTCCCGGTGCTCGGTCATGGCGTCGACGGCCGCCGTGACCCGGGCGCGCCGCTCGTCGAGGTCCACCTGGCTCCACTTGGCGTGCTCGCTGCAGGCGTACTGCACGGACGACACCGCCTCGTCGTAGTCGACGCGGGGCGGCCCCGGGATGGGGGTGCCGTCGACGGGGTTCACGTGGTCACCGGGGATGCCGACCCTGCGCCACTCGCCCCTGACCAGGTTGCGCAACCGGTCGGAGTCGAACGCCTCCGGGGCGACGGACACGCAGCGGGCATAGGTCTCCCACCACGAGGTGCCGGGCTTGAGCATCGGTGCCATGGGCGCAGACATTAGGTGGCGCGACAGGCCCGCTACCGGTGTATGGTCAGCGCCCCTGCCCGGGCCGCCGGGGGACCCGACCGTCGACGTCGGTGAACCCGTAGGAGTCGGCCAGGTCGGCCACGTAGAAAGCCCGGCCCGACCGGGCACCCCGGTCGGCGTCGCCGGCCAGAGCGGCCACGGCCCGCCCGGCGAAACGGGGGGTCTCGGCCTCGGCCAGGTCGTAGTCCCCCTCCCCGGGGAGGCTCAGGACCCGGCGCCCGTCCTCACCTGGCGGGATGGTCTTCAGCAGCTCGGTGTCGACGATCCCGGGCCAGATCGACACGACGGCCACCCGGTGCCCCCGGAGCTCGTGGGCCATGTCGGCGGTCATGCGGTCGAGGGCCGCCTTGGCCACGCCGTAGACCACGTTGTGGGTGTAGCCGACCGCCCCGGGGGACGACACGTTGACGATCAGGCCGCCGTCCGCGGCATCCATCAGCAGGGGAGCGGCCAGCACCGACGCCACGTAGTGGGAACGCACCCCCACGGTGAAGGTGTGGTCCCATCCGGCGGCCGGTACCTGCCAGAAGGGCCGCCCCAGCCAGCGGGCCGACCCGGGGGCGTCGTAGACGTTGTTGACCAGCACGTCGAGACGCCCCTGCTCGGCCCGGACCTGATCGAACAACGCCGCCACGGCTGCGTCGTCCCGGTGGTCGCAGGGGACCGCCACGCCCCGGCCGCCGGCCGCGTCTATCTCCGCGGCGGTGGCCGACACGGTGCCGGGGAGGCGGCCGGGGTCCACCGTCCGGCCGGTCACGTAGACCGTGGCCCCGGCCGAGCCCAGCTCCAGGGCTATGCCCTTGCCGATACCCCGGCTGGCCCCGGTGACCACGGCCACCCGGCCCGACAGTTGCTTCTGGCGGTCCATCCCGAGCAGGCAAGCATTGACGGCGGCTCGCCGCCAGCATCGGTTCCCACTGAGCGGACCAGCCCCCATCGGCGCAGCTGACCGCAGGCCCGTGTAGCGGCCGGCGGTCATCTATGGTCGGCCCGATGGAGAAAGTGGCCTATCTGCTGATGGGCGCCCCCGGCCCGATCACCGCCGACGTCGGCCGGTCGCTCAGGGAGGCGACGGTGCCGGACATGCTGCACCGCGGCGCCCGCACCGTGCAGGTCAACGTGCTCGACGACGAACTCGGCCATCCCTTCGGCGTGGAGCCGGCGCCCGACACGGACCAGATCCTGGCCGCGGTCTTCTCCTGGGTCGACACCGCCGAGGGATCGAAGCTGGCAGGAGCCTTGCCCGATCCCGGTCCGAGCGGGGCCCGTTGGCACGGTTGGCTGGTGTGCGAGTCGGAGCCCAAGCCCAACCGCGACCATCCGCCGGCGCCCGACGGCCGCATCCCGGGCTTCGCCCAGCTGGTGGCCCTCTCCCGGCCCTCCCACCAGAGTTGGGGGGAGTGGCGCCAGACCTGGCAGGGCCGGCACACCTCGGTCGCCATCAACACCCAGTCCACCTTCCGCTACGTCCAGAACGTGGTGTTCCGGGCGCTGACACCCGGCGCCCCGGGTTTCGCCGCGATCGTCGAGGAGTGCTTCCCGATCGAGGCGGCCACCGACCTGCACGTCTTCTTCGACGCGGTGGGAGACGATGCCAGGCTGGCCCGGCACATGGCCGCCATGTCCGAGAGCTGTGACCGGTTCATGGACGGCGTGGCGCCGGTCTCGTGGACGTCGGAGTGGATATACCGCTAGGAGGTCGCCGTGCAGATCCAGATAGCGGGAAGGACCTCCTACTCGGCGCTGGTGGATCTGGACTGGGACGTGCCGGTCGACCTGTGGGCGGACCCCCGGCTGGTGAGGATGGCCCACGGGCGGTCCCGCCACGTGGTGCGCTTCATCGAGTGCGAGGGACGGGTCTTCGCGGTCAAGGAGATGGGGGACCACCTGGCCGAGCGCGAGTACCGCCTGCTGAGGGCCATGGCCGAGCAGGACCTGCCGGTGGTGGAAGCGGTCTGCTCGGTGACCGGCCGGTCGGCCGGGGACGGGTCGCCCCTGCCCGGGGCGGTGGTGACGAGGTATCTGGACTTCGCCCTGCCCTACACCTACCTGCTCGGCCGGGAGGGCGGCCAGGAGAACCAGCGGCGCCTTGTCGACGCGGCCGCCGCCCTGCTGGTGCAACTGCACCTGGAGGGCTTCTACTGGGGCGACTGCTCACTGGCCAACGTCCTGTTCCGACGTGACGCCGGGGGCCTGCGGGCCTACCTCGTGGACGCGGAGACGGCCGAGAGCCACGAGCTGCTGTCAGACGGCCAACGCCGGGCGGACCTGGAGACCGCCATGGAGAACGTCGTGGGCGGGGCCGAGGATCTCATCGCCGCCGGGCGGGTACCGGCGGAAACCGACTCGGTGGGCTTCGCCGACCGCCTGGCGGCCCGCTACGACGCCCTCTGGGCCGAACTGACGGGGGAGGAGGAGTACGCCTCGGAGGAGCTGTGGCGGCTGGAGGAGCGGATCGAACGGCTCAACCGGCTGGGCTTCGACGCCACCGAGATGTCCGTACGGTCCAAGCCTGGTCGAGGGATCATCCGGATCCGTCCGTCGGTACTGGAGGAGGGCCACCACGGCCGGGCCCTGCGGCGGCTGACGGGCATCGATGTGCAGGAGAACCAGGCCCGGCGGCTCCTCAACGACCTCGGGTCGTTCCGGGCGGAGGCGGAGAGGCGTTCCGGCGGGCCCGTCTCCGAGGCGGTCGCCGCCCACCGGTGGCTGACCGAGTGCTTCGAGCCGTTCGTCACGGCCATCCCGGCCGAGCTGCGGGGCCGCCTGGAGCCGGCCGAGGCGTACCACCAGTACCTGGAGCACCGCTGGTATCTGTCCGAGGCGGCCGGGCGGGACGTGCCGGCGGCTGAGGCCCGCCGTTCGTTCTTCGAGCGGGTGCTGCGGCCCCGGCCCGAGGAGAAGGTCGTCCTGCCGGACACCACAGCGGAGGTCGCCCTGCCGTGGTTCGGCGGCCCGGGGGAGCAGCCGGCCGGAAATCCTTGACACCCGCGGCCGACCGTGGTCACATATCCATGGAACCGGTTCCACGTCCCGGGGGGGGTCCAGGGAGCCGGCTCCTAGGGAGGGAAATCCAGGTGGGCCGTGGCGTGAGCATCGCTCAGGTCGCCGCCAGGGCGGGCGTCGGCGTGGGCACCGTATCGAGAGTCCTGAACGGTCATGTGCGCGTCAGCGACACGACCCGGGAGCGGGTACTGCAGGTCATGGCCGAGCTCGACTACCGGCCCAGCCGGCTGGCCTCCGGACTGTCGCGGGGGCGCACGGGGTCCGTGACGGTGCTGGTCCCGTTCGTCACCAGGCCCTCGGTCGTGGCCCGCCTGGCGGGGGCGCTGTCGGTCCTCACGGCAGAGGGCATCGACAGCGTGGTCTGCGACATCGAGAACGCCGAGCAGCTCGACCGGCGGATGCAGTCACTCATGCAGCGCCACAGTGCCGACGGAGTGATGGTCGTGTCCCTGCCCGTCTCGGGCGGCTACGTACAGCGGCTCTCCCGCATGCACATTCCCCTCGTGGCGGTGGACGCCGACATTCCCACGGTGGCCCGGGTCGTCGTGGACGACGTGGCCGGTGGCCATATGGCCACCGAGCACCTGCTCGGGCTCGGCCACACCCGTATCGGATTCATCGGCGACGAGCGCATCGCCGGCCTGGCCTTCGTCTCGACCCCCCGCCGGCTCAGCGGGTACCGCCGGGCCCTGGCGGGCGCGGGCATCGCCGCCGACCCGGCCCTCGTGCGGCGGGGACCGCACGGGGCCGAGCCGGCAGCGACCATGGCGGCGCGGCTGATGGCGCTGAGCGACCCCCCGACGGCCATCTTCGCAGCCTCCGACACCCAAGCCATGGGGGTGCTCCGGGCCGCGGAGCAGTTGGGGGTGGACGTGCCGGGCGACCTGTCGGTCGTCGGCTTCGACGACATAGAGGCGGCCGACATGCTCGGTCTGTCCACCGTCCGCCAGCCGCTCAAGGAATCCGGGGCCAAGGGCGCCCGGATCCTGTGCAGCCTGCTGTCGGGAGGGCGGGCCCCGGCCCGGAGGGAGATCCTGCCGCTGGAGGTGGTGCCCCGGACCAGCACCGCCCGGCTCCGGCGGGAACGGGCGCCGGCGACTGACGGGGTCCGACCGATGAAGCGAACCCAGGCACACCCGATCTCGAGAAAGCAGAGCAGTCAATGGCATCAGAGACCAAGCGGAACACGCGCCAGGCGCCGGGGCGGCGGAGTGCCCCGGTAATAGCCGGTGGGCTGGCCATCGCCGCCCTACTCGGGGCCTGTTCGTCCAGCTCCAAGTCCGCGGCCGGTAGCGGCGGCACCACCAAGAGCAGCAGCCCGGCTGCCGGGGGGTCGGCCACGGCCCCGGGAACGCCCGATTCAGGCACCATCTCCTGGTGGGCCAGCCCCATCACCACCTCCAACCCCGACCCCAGGATGGTGCTGATCCAGGCCTTCGAGAAGGCCTACCCCAACATCCACGTCAACCTGGTATCTGCACCCAACGACACCGACACCAACCGGGCCGCCCTGACGACCCAGATCTCCGGCGGCGGCGGGCCGGACGTGTACATGGGTGACGTCATATGGCCGGCCCAGTTCGGCGCCCACCAGCTCGCGGTACCGCTGTCGAAGTACCTGCCGAGCAGCTACTGGAACACCTTCGCCAACGGGTTGGTAGCCGGGGCCACCTACAACGGCCAGGTTTACGGGGCCCCGCTGTTCGAGGACCAGGGCTTCCTCTACTACCGCAAGGACATCCTGACCGCCGACAACCTGCCGGTGCCCAAGACCTGGGAACAGCTCATGAGCGAGTCGCAGGAGATCCAGCAGAAGGGCCAGGCCAAGTACGGCTACGTGTTCCAGGGAGCCGACTACGAGGGCGCCACCTGTGACTTCATGGAATTCCTGACCGATGCCGGGGGCAAGGTCCTCAACAGCAGCGACAACAAGTCCGTCCTGACCGCCAACAACGACGCTCTCACCGCGCTCGACTTCATGCAGAAGCTGGTGACGAGCGGCGTGAGCCCCAAGGCCGAGTCGACCTTCCAGGAGTCGCAGGCCATGGACACCTTCGACGCCGGTCAGGCGGCCTTCCTGCGCAACTGGGACTACGCCTACTCGAACTCCCAGGCCTCGGGATCGTCCGTGGTCGGCAAGGTCGGGGTGGCCCCCCTGCCGACGTTCCAGGGGCAGGCGGAACCGGGCTACTCGAACATCGGGGGCTGGAACCTCTACGCCAACCCGCACAGCAAGAACCTGGCGGCGGACCTCACCTTCATCAAGTGGATGACCGGACCAGCGGCGCAGAACATCCTGGCCACGCAGTTCTCCGAGATCCCCACCAATGAAGCGGTGCGCACATCGCCCAGCGTCATCGCCAGCAACGCGGTGCTGG
>JAKAXN010000555.1 GCA_021816565.1 Actinomycetes bacterium | reverse complement strand
GGTGGACCGCTTCGAGCAGCTGGTGGAGGACCTGCTCGAGATCTCCCGCTACGACGCCGGGGTGGCCGCCCTGGAGCTGGAGCCGGTGGACGTGGCCGCCCTGGCCCGGGGGCTGCTGGCCGAGGCCGGCCAGCCGAGCTCGGTGTTCCCACGGCCGGCGGTGGTGGTGGCCGGGGCCGCGTCGGGATCGGGCATTTCGCGGTCGGGCGCAGGGTTGGCGGGGGCGGCGGGGGACCCGCGGCGGCCGGGCGACACCGTCATCCTGGCTGACCGGCGGCGGCTGGAGCAGGCCCTGCGCAATCTCATCCGCAACGCCATCATCCACGCCGGCGGGGTCAGCGGGGCCTCGGTGCGGGTGGGCCCGGAGCGCACGACGGTGACCATCGAGGACCGGGGCCCGGGCATCCCGCCCGCCGACCGCCAGACCATCTTCGAGCGGTTCAACCGGGGCCGGGCCGCCGGGCGGCGCTCCTCCGGCCAGGGCGTCGGGCTGGGCCTGGCCCTGGTGGCCGAGCACGTCGGCCTGCAGGGTGGAACTGTGAGCGTGGAGGACGCCTCCCCCGCCGGTTCCCGCTTCGTCATCGACCTCCCCACGAGGCGGCCGTGACGGCCCGGCGACAGCCCGCGGCCGGCGGTCGCCCCGAGCGGCGGTGGGCGCTACCGCTGCTGGCCGGACTGGCCGTCATCCCGGTCGTGGCCGGCGCCTGCAGCGTCCCGGACCAGAAGGCCCCGGTATCCATCAGCGGCGCCGACCTGCCGGCCCCGCCGTCCACCGTGGCCGGCTCCCCGTCGGCGCCGGGCATCCAGGTCGGCGTGTACTTCGTGGGCAGCAACAACGCCCTGGTCTCGGTGCCGCGCTCGGATCCCAGCGGGGACCTGGGGGTGGCCATCGGGGACCTGCTGGCCGGCCCCACCCGCCAGGAGGCCGCCAGCGGGGTGAGCAGCGCCGTGCCGAGCGGCACCCGCATCCTCAACTCGTCCCTGACCGGCGGGGGCACCGCGGAGCTGAACTTCGGTTCGGCGCTCACGTCGGTGACCGGCCACGAGGAGTTGCTGGCGTTCGCCCAGATCGTGGCCACCGCCACCTCGGCCCCGGGGGTGCTGAGGGTGCAGGTGGCGGTGGAGGGCCAGCCGGTCAACGCCCCCCTGCCCGGCGGCACCCTGGCCCAGCGCCCGGTGACCCGGGCCGACTACGCCAGCGTCCTGACCGGCTGAGTCGGCTGCCGGTCCGGGCCGCCGGGTGCTCCGGGTGCTCTAGGCGCTCTGGGTGCTCTAGGTGGTCTGGGCGGTCTGGGCGCTCTAGGCGGTCTGGGCGCTCTCGGTGGCCTCGGTGTTCCGGGACCGGGGCGCCGGTCGCTCCGGTCGGGCGGGTCCGCCGGGCTGGCGACCGGCCCGGACTCCGGCGCCGGGTCCGGCGCCGGGTCCGGTCATCGCCGCCAGCGTGACGCGCACCCCGCCGGTCAGGTCACCGATGCGGTTGTAGATCACCGCGGCCACGACGTTGACCGCCACCCCGGCCACCCCGACCCCTACGGCCAGCGCCGCGCCCCCAGCTACGAACAGGCCGGCCCCGACGTGGAAGTGGGGCCCGGCGTTGAACACCCTCACCCCCAGGCGGTCCAGGGCCGACACCGCTCCCAGGTCGGCGCCCACCAGGTACAGCACCAGTACGAAAGCGGTGAACAGGATGGCGCACAGGGCGTAGAAGGCCGCCGACACCTTCACCACGGCGGGCAGAGGGAGCCGGCGCAGATGCACGGTCCATCTTCTTCCCGTGCGTTGTCGCGTTATGGCCGCGCCCGGGTGTCGATCCGGTGACAACCGCCGGCACGCGGCCCGGTCTGGCATGCTCCCGCCATGCCTTCCGAGCCGCCGCGTTCAGCCGAGCAGGTGATCCACCAGCCGCTCCGGGTCCAGATGGAGGCGTTGATCGACGAGCACCGCCAGCAGCTCGACCGATGCCTGGACGGGCTGACCGAGGAGCAGGCCCGCCGGTCGCTGGTCCCCTCCCGGACCACGCTGCTGGGGCTGGTCAAGCACGCCACGTTCGTGGAGCGGGTGTGGTTCGACGAAGCCGTCACGGGCCGGTCCCGGGCCGAGATCGGCATCCCGGCCACACCGGACGAGTCGTTCGTCCTCGACGAGGGCGACACCATCGCCACCGTGCAGCAGGCGTTCCGCCAGGCGTGCCAGTCGTCCCGCCGGGCCACTGCGGCGCTGGGGCTCGACGACCTGCTGCCCGGAAACCGCCGCGGCCCGATCCCGCTGCGGTTCGTGTACCTGCACGTGCTGAGGGAACTGGCCCAGCACTGCGGGCACGCCGACATCCTCCGCGAGCAGGTCACCAACGGGTAGCCGGCCGGGCGCGGCCTCTGCGGGAACTGTTCAATGACGCGCCCTGCGCTCATTCGGTGAACAGTTGACCCCCGTTTTCGGGGGTGCAACTGTTCACAGGACCTCTCCGCCCGGCGCTCTGTGAACAGTTTCAGCGCCGCGGCACCGGCAGCGGGGCCCTACCGGCTGGCCAGCGCCTCCAGGCCGCCCGGGCGGCCGTCGACGTAGACGGTGACCTGCCCGGCCCCCACGACCCGCCAGGAACCGTCGGGGTCCCTGATGAGGGCGGTCCGCTCGTCCACCGCGGCGATGCGCAGGTGGCCGGTGGCCAGCTGCACGGTGCGGTGGGCCTTCTCCTCCGACCAGGTGTCGTAGTGGGGCAGCACGGCCATCTTGTTGATTAGGCCCAGACCGAGGGTGAGGGCCCCGCCCCGGGGGTCGACCATGGAGTCGCCGAGGACCATGGCCCCCGCCGAGGAGCCGGCCACCACCGCCCCGGACCGCCAGGCGTCACCGATGGCGTCCCAGGCCGGGGAGTCCTTCAGCACCGAGCGCAGGTGCATGGGCGACCCGCCGCTCAGGTAGATGAACCGGGCCGAGCGCAGCCGCTCGGCCGCCGCCTCCTCCATGGCGTCGGGGCGGGTGAGGATCATGAGCCCGGAGACCTCCGCCCCGAACCCGGCGAACCACCGCTTTGCGTGCTCCACCGCCCGCTCCGGGTGCTCGTAGGCGGCGGCGGTGGGCAGGACCAGCACCTCGGCCCGGCCGGATGTCTCCCACAGCTCCTGGTCGAAGCTGC
>JAKAXN010000554.1 GCA_021816565.1 Actinomycetes bacterium | reverse complement strand
CGCCACCGTCGACGGGCACGGTGGTGACCGGGTTGGACAGGCCGAAGCACGACTCGTAGGCCGACACGTCGCTGGCCGCGTGGGGGGCCAGCTCGAACACCGCCACCGTCTGGCCCCGGCCGGTCAGGCCCTCGCCCAGGACCGGGCCCATCCCGTAGGAGGCCCCCAGCTGGTCCAGGGTGTAGTAGCCGGAGCCGGCCAGCGAAGAGGCCGCGGAGCAGGCCGTGGGCTGCGATGCCGCGGTCACGGTGCCGGCCGGTACCGCCGCGGCGTGGACGGTGCCGGGCGGGCGGGCCGGTCTGGCGACGCGCCGCTGGGGCGGGGCCGAGGACAGGTCGGAGGTGAAGGCCGGCAGGGTGCTCAGCCCGAGCACGGCGTGGATGCTGGACCGCAGGCCGGCCGGCACCATGGGCGCCCCCGAGGCCACGTAGCCCTGGGCCCCCGCCGGGGTCCGGTACCGCTCGAAGCCGGTCCCGAGGGCGGCGGACATGCGCCCGGCCGGGGCGGTGGCCGACAGCGAGAACTCCGAGCTGCGCCGCACGGACAGGCCCCGGGAGGCCAGCCAGGCGGTGGCCGAGCGCACCGCCGCCGGGGAGGGGGCGAACCGGGCGGCGAACTGCCCGGGAGCCAGCCAGTGGTGGTACAGCGGCGAGCGGGGGTCGTAGAGACCGGCGAGGAGCGCCGACAGCCCGGCCGGGTCGGCCGGGGAGAGCACCACGTCGACGTTGACGCTCTGCCCGCCGGTGGCCGGGCCGAGGGCCACCGATCCCCTGGGGGGCGCAGGCGGGGCCAGGGCGGGGGCCCGGACCAGGCTGGACGGCCCGGGGACGGTAGTGGAGGCCGAGGCCGGGGGGGCGGGGGCCAGGCCGGAGCCGGCCAGGGCGGTGGCGACCACGCCGGTGGCGGCCACTGCCAGGCGGCGCCACGACAGGGTACGGGTGATGCTGATGGGAGGAGACCTCTGCTTCGGGTCCGGTGAGACGACCCGCATGAAGCCGCCTCGGGTACTGCCGAATTGATCGGCCGACCCGAAGCCGGACTTCAGCGCAATTTCAGAGTTCGCTCCACACCCGGTCGATCAGGGGCAGCAGGTCGATGGTGGTGAAACGGGCGGTGTCGGGGTCGGAGATCCGCTCGTTGACGTAGTCGGCGGCGTGGCGGCGCAGCTCGCCGGCCACGTCCCCGGCCCGGCCCAGCAGCTTGGCCTGGACCCCGCGGGCGTTGATGTCGAATTCGATGTCAGCGGCCTGCACCGGCTGGACCGCTATGTGGATGGCCAGCGGCTGGACCGTGCGGACCTCGAGCCGCAGCGGTACGTGGCCGGTGGCGTCATAGCGGTTGACGCTCCCCACTTTCACCTCCAGGGAGATGTCCAGCGGGACCCGCACGTCGTAGGTGAGCGGCTCGGAGCCGGACTCGTCGGCCGACGGCTGGCCCAGGCGACCCCGGGCCCGGACGGTGGCCCGGCCACCGGGGCCGGCCTTCAACGGGCCCAGCTCCACCACCTCGCCGGCGATGCGGGTCACGGCGTCGACGATGCGCTCGGGGGTGACCGCCGACAGCACGAACGCCTCCCCGAAGCGGCGGTAGTCCAGGGGTTGGGGGCTCACGGCTCGCAGCCCCTCTCAGATGGTGAACGCCAGGTGCTCGGCCACCCGGCGGCCCAGCGACGCGTCACCGTCGAGGCGCACCCCGCCCAGGCGCCCCCCGTCCAGCACCGCGGCCGGCTCCACCCGCCCGCACGCCAGCCGGGTGAAGGCGTCGGACCCGAGGGTCACGGTGGCCACCGGCGGTCCGTCGAGGGCCTCCACCACCCGGGCCCGGCCGTCGGCGACCGACACGTCGACGCGCCGCTCCACCGGCCCGGTCAGCTGCAGCCTCACCGACGAACCGGCCGGGGCCCCGGCCTTCTTGCCGACCAGGTAGCCGGCGGCCCGCACGATCTCGTCGACGGCCTGCTCAGCGGCCGGCCCGGAGCCGTGCCCGGGCCGGTCCAGGGCGTCGCGGATGTCCTGCTCGTGCACCCAGCAGTCGAACACCCGGATCTGCATGAACCGCCGGTAGTCCGCCTGGCCCACCGGGGTCCACGACTCGGCCGAGAAGTCGTCCTCGGTCATGGCGGCCAGGGCCCGGAGCCGCTCGGAGGTGACCTCCGAGAACATCTCGAGCACCTCGGCCCGGGGCCGGGGCGCCAGGGCCGCCACCCACACCTCGTTGAACCCGCCGATCTGGTTGCGCACGTGCGCCGGGCTGCCGGGGTCCGCCTCGGGGTTCGGGCGGCCGAGCAGCATGCTCTCGGTGCCGATCATGTGGGCGTACTGGGCGGCCACCGGCCAGCCCGGGCAGGGGGTACCGGTCTGCCAATCGGCGTCGGACAGCCCGGACCCCAGCTCCGAGAGGGCGCCCCACACCTCGGCCAGCTGGGCGGTCAGGCCGGCGGCGGAGTTGTCGGAGACGATGGCGGGCGGGTTGGGAGCGGGGCTCGGGCTCATGGGCGGTGGGTCGATCCTTCTTCTCGGGCTGGTGGTCCTGGCAGGTTCCGGCGGGGGCGGGGCTGGGCCCGCCCCCCGCTTCACGCCACGGGGGTCTGGATGCTCTGCCAGTCCCGGGCGTCGAGGTAGGGACGGAACTGCCCCTCGATGTGCTTCCAGTCGGCGTCGGTCTTGGGCCGGCGCAACTCGTACAGGTGGGGGAACTCCGCCCAGCCGGCCACCAGGTCCCACAACCGGCCGGCGGCCGGGCCGGTGGGGGCCGGGGTGACGACCGGGCCGAACAGGGGGGTGGCGCCGTCGATGACCAGGGTGGGCACCCCGTAGCCGCCCAGGTCCAGCACCCGCTGATGGTCGGCCCGGACCTCGTCGTGGGTGGACGGGTCGGCCACGGCCTCGGCGACCAGGCCGGGGTCCCGGCCGATCTCCCCCAGCACCGCCTCCACCCCCTCGGGGGTGTGCACCTTCACCCCGTCCTCGTGCAGCAGCCGCCCGGCGACCTCGTAGAAGCGGTCGACCGCATCGTTGCCGTCGGCCTCCCGGCGCAGCCGGGCGGCCACCCTCAGCATCGACCAGCCGTAGGACCAGGGCCGCTCCCAGGGGTGCTTCTTGCCCTCCTGGCGGTTGACCTCCTCGAGCGAGAAGAACCGCCAC
>JAKAXN010000072.1 GCA_021816565.1 Actinomycetes bacterium | reverse complement strand
CCCGGGCCGGCTGAAAGATCTGATCCGGGACGTACCTGACTTCCCGAGGCCGGGAGTGGGCTTCAAGGACCTGACTCCGCTGCTGGCAGATGGCGCGGCGCTCGGGGAGTGCGTGGACGCTCTGGCTGCGGCGTACGAGGGCCAGGGGGTGCGCCACGTGCTCGGCATCGAGGCCCGGGGCTTCATCTTCGCCGCGCCGGTCGCGGTGGCCCTCGGAGCGGGATTCGTGCCGGTGCGCAAGAAGGGCAAGCTGCCCTGGCGGGTGCACGCCGAGAACTACGACCTCGAATACGGCACCGACACCCTGGAGATGCACGAGGACGCCATCCGCCCGGGGGAGCGGGTGCTCATCGTGGACGACGTGCTGGCCACCGGCGGCACGGCGGCCGCGGTGGCCCGCATGGTGGACCGGGTGGGAGCCGACCCGGTCGGCCTGGCCGTGGTCATCGAGTTGGCTTTCCTCGGCGGGCGCGGAAGGATCGGGGATCTGGATACGTTCTCACTGTTGAGCTATGAGTAGCGCTTGCCGATGAACAGGGGCGACGGAGTCAGCCGGGCCCGGGCGGTGGCCACCGTCGAGCGCGTGTTGCCGTGGCGTCGCCAGGTGCAGACCGCCGATGCCCTCATGCCGCTGCTGACGGCGTTCCGGGCCCGCCACCCCCGTGACCAGGCCGCGCTGATAATCAGGGCCTACGAGGTGGCCGCCCGGGCCCACAACGGTCAGCTGCGCAACTCCGGTGAGGCCTACATCAGCCACCCGCTGTCGGTGGCCACCATCCTGGCCGGCCTCGGCCTCGACGACGTGACCATAGCCTCGGCCCTGCTCCACGACGCGGTGGAGGACACCGCTTTGAGCCTGGAGGAGATCGACGCCGAGTTCGGGACCGACGTGGCGTCCATCGTCGACGGGGTCACCAAGCTGGACCGGGTCCGCTTCGACTCCCGCCAGGCCCAGCAGGCGGCGACCATGCGCAAGATGCTGGTGGCCATGGCCAAGGACCCGCGGGTCCTGCTGATCAAGCTGGCCGACCGCCTGCACAACATGCAGACCATCGCCGCCATGCCGGAGTGGAAGCAGAAGCGCTCGGCCCAGGAGACGCTGGACATCTACGCCCCGTTGGCCCACCGCTTCGGGATCCAGGACATCCGCTGGCAGCTGGAGGACCTGGCTTTCGCCGCCCTGCACCCCCGTCGCTACGCCGAGATCGAGCAGATGGTCGCCACCCGGGCCCCCGAGCGGGACATCTACCTGGCCCAGGTGATCGACCAGGTCAACGAGCGGCTGGCCGCCGCCCGCATCACCGCCCAGGTCACCGGCCGGCCCAAGCACCTCTACTCGATCTACGAGAAGATGGTGGTGAAGGGCAAGGAGTTCGACGAGATCTACGACCTGGTCGGCGTCCGGGTGCTGGTCGATTCGGTCAAGGACTGCTGGGCCGCCCTGGGAGCCATCCACGGGGCGTGGACGCCGGTGCCGGGCCGGTTCAAGGACTACATCAACACCCCCAAGTTCAACCTGTACCAGTCGCTGCACACCACCGTGGTCGGCCCGCAGGGCAAGGCGCTGGAAGCCCAGATCCGGACCTACGAGATGCACAAGAGGGCCGAGTGGGGGATAGCCGCCCACTGGGGTTACAAGGAGAAGGCCACCCCGGCCGACGTGGCCTGGCTGCAGCGCATCGTCGACTGGTCGGCCGAGAGCACGGATCCCTCGGAGTTCCTCGAGACCCTGAAGCTGGACCTCGACACCGACGAGGTCTACGTCTTCACCCCCAAGGGCGACGTGGTGTCGCTGCCCAACCAGGCCACCCCCATCGACTTCGCCTACGCCATCCACACCGAGGTCGGGCACCGCTGCATCGGCGCCAAGGTCAACGGCCGGCTCATCCCCCTGGACTCGCACCTGGCGTCGGGGGACACGGTGGAGATCTTCACCTCCAAGGTGCCTTCCGCCGGTCCCAGCCGGGACTGGCTGAAGATCGCCGTTTCGCCCCGGGCCCGCAACAAGATCCGCCAGTGGTTCAGCCGGGAGCGGCGCGAGGACGCCATCGACACCGGGCGCGACGAGCTGGGTAAGGCGCTGCGCAAGGAGGGCCTGCCGGTCCAGCGGCTGGCCAACTCCCCCCTGATGCTCAAGGTCGCCGAGGCGCTCAACTACTCGGATCTAGACGCCCTCCACGCCGCAGTCGGCGAGAGCCACGTGTCCGCGCAGTCCGTGGCCCAGCGCGTGGCCCGGGAGCTGCGCGGCGGCGAGCACGAGGATCAGCTGCCGAGCACGGCCCGCCAGCCCCGCCGGGTCAGCCACAAGCGCGGCGTCAGCGTGCACGTCGAGGGCCTCGACGACGTGATGGTCCGCCTGTCTCGCTGCTGCACCCCCGTTCCCGGCGACGAGATCATCGGGTTCGTGACCCGCGGCCGCGGGGTGAGCGTGCACCGCAGCGACTGTGCCAACGCCGCCGCCCTGGCCTCCGGAGACGTGGGCCGCATGATCGAGGTGGAGTGGGACCGGGAGAGCACCGGCAGCTTCATCGCCGCCGTCGAGCTGAAGGCCCTGGACCGCACCCGCCTCGGAGTCGACGTGTGGAAGGTGATCTCCGACAACCACCTCAACATCCTGCGCAGTGACTCCCTCACCGGCGCCGACCGGGTGAGCCGGATGCGCTTCGAGTTCGAGCTGGCCGACCCGGCCCATCTCGATTCGCTGCTGTCGGCTCTGAAGCGGATCGACAGCGTCTACGACGCCTACCGGGTTCTGCCCAACCGGGGCTAGTTCCCCGGCCGGAGGTTCCGGAACGATTTCAAGGTCCCCCTCGGCGCTACCGAAGGGGAAGGGATGGCCCGCAGAGTCGAGGAGCCGGCCGGCCGGCGCGTGGACCTGTGGTGGGTCGCCGTCCTCACCGTCGCGGTGGTGGCCACCGGGATGGCCTACACCGAGCTGTGGAACCCGGTCGTCCACCGCCTCGGCTACCCCCTCATCCCGGCCGACTTCAGCCAGACGCTGAAGGACGCTCTGGTGATCGGCAGGGGACAGCTGTTGCACGTATACAGCGACCACGCCCAGCTGGTCACCCTCCCCGGCTACGCCCTGCTCCTGGCGCCGGTGGCCACCGCCGTCCACGTGCTGCACCTCCAGCAGCCGTGGCTGCTGGCCGGACCGTTCTGCCTGGGCACGGCCGCAGCCGGGCTGGCGGGCATGGACCGCCTGGCCGCCGCCCTGGGGGTGGAGCCGCTCCACCGGCGGTGGCTGCTGGCCGCCGGGGCCGTCGCGCTGTGGCCCACCGTGGCCCTGTGGGGTCATCCCGAGGACGTCCTGGCCGTGGGCTCGTGCGCCTTCTGCCTGGCCGCCGCCATCGAGAGACGCTGGAGGGCCGCCGGCTGGTTCCTCGGGGCGGCGCTGGCGGCGCAGTTGCTGGCCGTGCTGATCGTGCCGGTGGTGCTGGCCGCCGCCGGGCGGGACCGGTGGCGCCCGGTCGCCCTCCGAGCCGCAGCCCTGCCGGCCGCCCTGGCCGGCGCGGTGCTCGTCGCCGACTTCAACACGGCATGGGCCGCTCTGACCAGCCAACCCAACTACCCCCTGGTCGATCATCCCACCCCCTGGATGCTGCTGTCGCCCTCGCTCGGACAGGGGACCGTGGCCGCCGGACCGGCCCGCGTGATCGGGTTCGTGGTGGCGGCCGCCTGCGGGGTGGCCGTGAGAGGCCGTCCCTTCCGCCCCGGGCCGGCCCCGGACCGCCCGGCCGGGCGCCTCACGACGCCGGCCGTCGACCCGGCGCGGCTGGTGTGGCTGGCCGCCGCGGCGTTCTCCGCCCGCTGCCTGTTCGAGGCCGTTATGGACCCCTACTACGTGATGCCCGCGGTGGTGCTCACCCTCGTGCTGGCCGCCCGCGAAGGCGAGTCGCGCCGCGCCGTGGCCGTCCTCGCCGGCCTGGCCCTGACCGTCGACACATCCGAGACGTTCGGCATGTGGACCTACTGGCTGTTCATGGCCGGGCTGCTGGGCGTGGCGCTGGCGGCGGTGGCCCCCCGTCGGCAGGCCGTCGCCCGCCGCTCCGGGCGCCGCCGTTGCGCGCCGGGCGTCCTCAACCCGTGACCCGCCGGCCGCCGGACCACCCGGCGGCGACGGCGCCGCTGCGCCCCGGCCGCTCCGGTCGCCGACCGGCCCTCGACGGTCTGAGGGGCGTGGCCGTGCTGCTGGTCGTCTCGTACCACTTCCGCATCCCGGGCCCGGGACTCCGACGGCTGCAGGGCGGCTGGAGCGGGGTGGACCTGTTCTTCGCCCTGTCGGGCTTTCTCATCACCGGCCTGCTCCTCGAGGAGCGGGAATCCCGGGGCCTGGTCGACCTGGCCGGGTTCTACCGCCGCCGGTGGCGACGCCTGGGCCCGGCGCTGCTGGCCATGGTGGCGGTGGGGGAGGTGGTGGCCACGTTCATCCGCTGGCCCGGGCAGCACTCCTACGGGATCGGCGCCCGTCTGACGGACCTGGCGGCGCTGGCATCGCTCGGGATCAACTGGCGGATCGCCTCGGGGGCGACCGTGGGGCCGCTGTTCGGGGCCATGTGGTCCCTCGCCGTCGAGGAGCAGTTCTACCTGGTCTGGCCCCTGGTGATCGTCGCCGCCTACCAGAGGCGGGGCCACGCCCGGGCCAGGACGGTCCTCGCCGTCGGGGCCGCCGTCGCCGTCACCCTCTCGGCGCTCGAGTGCGTGGCACTGTACCCGGGTCACCCCGACCAGGTCCGCATCTACTTCGCCACCGACACCCGGGCCCAGGGCCTGCTGATCGGGGCGCTGGCGGCGCTGGTCTGGAGGAGCGGCCGGCGCCTCAGCCGGGAAGCGTCCGCCGCCCTGGCCGCCGCCGGGGTGGCGGCCATCGTCTACATCGCCATCGGGGTGGACGACACCTCGCCGTTCAGGATGGACGGGGCGTTCACCGTCCTGGCCGCGTCGGCCGCCTCGGTGATGCTCCACACCATGTGGGAGCCGGGATCGCTGCTGGCCCGGGCCCTCGCCTGGCGCCCCCTGCGCTACTTCGGGAGCCGCTCCTACGCCCTGTACCTGTGGCACGCCCCCGTCGCCGCGTTCCTCTACGGAACGGGGCCGACCGGCAGCCCCCGCTTCGGCTGGGGCGGCTACACCGGGGGGCTGCTCCTGTCGCTGCTACTCGCCGAGGCGTCGTGGCAGCTGGTGGAGAAGCGCACCAACGGGGCCGGGCGCCCGGCCCGACCGGCGGGGGGCCGGCGGGCGGTCGCTCCGGTACCCTCGTGAGCCGATGGCTGAGCTGCGCAACCCCCCCGGGACCTTCGACGTCATGCCCGCCGACTCGGGGCCCTGGCAGGTGCTGGTCTCGACCTTCGCCCGCATCGCCTCAGGCGCCGGATACGGCCTGATCCTGACCCCGACATTCGAGGACCTCTCGGTGTTCCAGCGCATCGGGGAGGCCACCGACGTGGTGCGCAAGGAGATGTACGACTTCGTGGACAAGGGCGACCGCCACGTGGCCCTGCGCCCCGAGGTCACCGCCTCAGTAGTGCGGGCCTTCATCCAGCACCGGCCCACCACGCCCTGGAAGGCCTGGTACGCCGGGTCGAACTTCCGCTTCGAGCGGCCCCAGGCCGGGCGCTACCGGGAGTTCCACCAGGTGGGGGTCGAGGCCTTCGGCAGCGCCGACCCGGACCTCGACGTCGAGGTGGTGGCCCTGGGCTGGGAGTACTACCGGGCCCTCGGCATCACCAGCCTCGAGCTGCTGGTCAACTCCCTGGGCGACGCCAACTGCCGCCCCGCCTACCGCCAGCTGCTCCTCGACTACCTGCGGGCCCACCGCGACGAGCTGTGCCCGGAACACCAGACCCGGTTGGAGGAGAACCCGCTGCGGGTCCTGGACTGCAAGAAGGAGCCGTGCCGGGCCGTGGTGGCCGCAGCCCCACTGCAGCTGGACCATCTCTGCGACGACTGCGGCGCCCACTTCCAGCGGGTCACCGAGGGCCTGACCGCCCTGTCCATCCCCTTCACCATCGCCCCGCTGCTGGTGAGGGGACTCGACTACTACACCCGGACCACCTTCGAGTACGCCGGTACCGGGCTGGAGTCCGCGCAGAACGCCCTGGGCGGGGGTGGCCGCTACGACGGTCTGGTGGCCGCCATGGGCGGTCCCGACACCCCCGGAGTCGGCTTCGCCCTGGGCATGGAACGGATCCTCCTGGCCCTCCAGGCGGAGCAGGCCATGCCCGCGCCGCCGGCCCCGCTGGACGCGTTCGTCGTGGACTTCTCCGGCGGCGCCGCCGCCCGGGACCTGACCGCCCGCCTCCGCTCGGAGGGCCTGAGGGTGGACCGGGCGTTCGACAACCGCTCCCCGAAGGCCCAGTTCAAAGCCGCCGACCGCTCCGGCGCCCGGCTGGCTCTGATCATCGGGCCCGACGAGGTGGCGGCGGGCACCTGCGGGATCAAGGATCTGCACAAAGGCGGCGATCAGGTGACCGTGGGGCTGGACCAGGTGGTGGCCCAGATCCGGGCCCGCCTCGACTGATGGTGCGGGGCGGCCACTAGCTAGGCTGAGGCGCCTTGAACGCCGTCGCTATCGCCGTCGCCGCCGTGTCGGCCGTCGTGGTCGTGGTCCTGCTGGGAGCGGCGCTGTCCCTCCGCCGCAGCGCCCGGGACCTGCGCCTTCTCGCCGAGGAGATGAGCGACCACGCCGCCGCGGTGATCGGCGCCGCGGAGGAGACCATAAGCCGGGCCCAGGGGGAGCTGGCCCGGGTGGATGACCTGATCGGCTCGGCGGAGGCCATCACCGAGACCGTCGGCACGGCCTCGCGCCTGGCCCACGCCACCGTCGCCACGCCGCTGATCAAGCTGCTGGCTTTCGGCGCCGGCACGGCCCGGGCCGGCCGCCGGCTGAGGCGGGCCAGCTGATGCTCAAGCGGATCCGCTGGCTGACCACCGGGGTGGCCGTGGGCCTGGGCGGCTCGGTGTGGCTGCAGCGCAAGATGAAGTCGGCAGCGGAGCGCTACAAGCCGGCCGGGATGGCCGTCGCGGCGGCCAGCCGGGCCCGCGACGCCCTGGAGGAGGGACGGGCCGCCATGAGGGAGCGCGAGGCGGAACTCAGGGGCACGGCACCGGGTGTGTCGAATGGGAAGACCCGGCCCCGCAGGCCGTAGTCTGGACCCCGACATGGACGCCAACTCGCTGCGCCGCGCCTTCACGCAGTACTTCGTCGACCGGGGCCACACGGCCGTGCCCTCGGCCGGGCTGATACCGCACCATCCCCGGGCCCCGCTGTTCACCAACGCCGGGATGAACCAGTTCATCCCGTACTTCCTGGGCGAGGAGCTTCCACCGTACCCGCGGGCGACGAGCATCCAGAAGTGCGTGCGGGTGCGGGGCAAGCACGACGACATCGACCTGATCGGGCGCACCACCCGCCATCTCACCTTCTTCGAGATGCTGGGCAACTTCAGCTTCGGCGACTACTTCAAGGAGCAGGCCATCCCGCTGGCCTGGGAGCTGCTGACCGGGGCGTTCGGTCTCGACGGCGACCGGCTGTGGATCAGCGTCTACAAAGACGACGACGAGGCTGCGGAGATCTGGCGTTCCGCGGTCGGCCTGCCCGCGGCGCGGATCCAGCGCATGGACGAGGACAACTTCTGGGAGATGGGCGAGACCGGCCCGTGCGGGCCGTGCTCGGAGATCTACTTCGACCGGGGTCCGGCCTGGGGGGCCGACGGCGGACCGGGCGGGGGAGGCGGCGAGGAGCGCTTCGTCGAGCTGTGGAACCTGGTGTTCATGCAGTTCGACCGCCAGACGGACTCGACGCTGGAGCCCCTGCCCAGGCCCAACATCGACACCGGGGCCGGGCTGGAGCGGATCCTCACCATCCTCCAGGACGTCCCGGCGGTCTGGGACACCGACGTGCTGCGCCCCATCATCGCCACCGCCGAGAGCCTGACCGGACGCCGGTACGGCTCCGACGAGGAGGTGGACGTCTCGCTGCGGATACTCGCCGACCACGCCCGGTCGATGACGTTCCTGATCGGCGACGGGGTGTTCCCGAGCAACGAGGACCGCGGTTACGTCCTGCGCCGTCTGATCCGCCGGGCCGTGCGCCAGGCTTACGCCCTGGGCCTGGAGAAGCCGGTCACCCCCGACCTGGTCGCCTCGGTCGTCTCGGTCACGGGTGAGGCGTACCCGGACCTGCAGCGCTCGGCCGACTTCATCACGGATGTGGCCGGCCGGGAGGAGGACCGCTTCCGCTCCACGCTCCGCTCCGGCCTGGCGATGCTCGAGACCGAGCTGGGCGACGGGTCGGAGGTGCTCCCCGGCGAGGTGGCCTTCCGCCTCCACGACACCCACGGGTTCCCCTTCGAGCTGACCCGCGAGATCGTGGCGGAGAGAGGCGCGGCCGTCGACGAGGCCGGCTTCGAGGCGGCCATGAAGCGCCAGAGGGAGCAGTCCCGCCAGGGGGGCCGCCGAGCGGCCGGCCAGGAGGAGCTCGGCGAGGCGTACCGCTCGGTGCTCGACGAGTTCGGGCCGTCCCGCTTCATCGGCTACACCGACACCCGGTCCAACTCCACCGTCACCGCCGTGCTCGAGCGCGAGGACGGCCAGCTGGAGATCTTCCTCGACGTGACCCCGTTCTACGCCGAGGGCGGCGGCCAGGTCGGCGACACCGGCAGCATCGAGACCGAGAGCGGCCGGGCCGCGGTGCTCGACACCACCTACGCCCTGCCCGGGCTGGCCCGCCACGTCGCCCGCCTCGAGCAGGGTGAGATACGGGCCGGGCAGGCCGCGGTGGCAGCCATCGACGCCGAGCGGCGGGCGGCCATCCGGCGCAACCACACCGGGACCCATCTGCTGCACTGGGCGCTGCGTCACGTGCTCGGCGACCACGTCAAGCAGCAGGGATCCCTCGTGGCCCCGGAGCGCCTGCGCTTCGACTTCACCCATTACAACCCGGTGAAGCCGGAGGAGATCGCCGCAATCGAGGACCTCGTCAACGCGGCCGTGCTGGCCGACGATGACGTACACGTGCAGGTGATGAGCAAGCACGACGCCGACGCCGCCGGGGCCATCGCCTTCTTCGAGGACAAGTACGGCGACGAGGTGCGCGTCATCCGGGCCGGCCGGGACTCGCTCGAGCTGTGCGGGGGCACCCACGTGGAGCGCCTGGGGCAGATCGGCCCGGTCGAGATCGTCTCGGAGGGCTCCATCGGGTCCAACCTGCGCCGCATCGAGGCCACCACCGGCACGGCCACCCTCGGCCGGTTGCGCCAGGCCGAGCGCCTCATCGCGGAGGCCGCCTCGCTGCTCAGGGCCCGCCCCGACGAGCTGGCCAGCGCCCTCGAGCGGCGGCTGGGGGAGCAGCGCGAGCTGGAATCCCGCCTGAAGAAGTCCGAGCAGGCGGCCCTGGCCGGTCGGGCCACCGCCATCGCCGACTCGGCGGTCGACGGCCGGGTGGTGGCCCGGGTGGACGGGCTCGACCCCAACCAGCTCCGGGAGCTGGCCGCCCAGGTCCGCCAGGCCGGGGGGCAGTCGATCGTGGTCCTCGGGGGGACCCCCGACGGGGCCAAGGTCGCGCTCGTCGCCCTGGTCGCCAAGGGCGTCACCCCGACCGCGCCGGAGCTGATCGGCCCGGCGGCGACCACCGTCGGCGGAGGGGGCGGCGGTCGCAACCCGGAACAGGCCATGGCCGGAGGGCGCGACGCGTCACGCCTCGACGAGGCCCTGGACCAGGTCCGGGCCATGCTCGCCGGGTGAACCCGGGACACCTACCGTCCCCACCGGCACCGCTGCGATCGACGCCGCTCCCACCCCCCCTCCGGGGAGGGCCGGGCGCCCGGGCCGGGAGGTGAGGTCGACGGGCCGGGTGCTCGGCCTCGACCTGGGTTCCAGGCGCATCGGGGTGGCGGTCAGCGACGCCGGCCAGACGGTCGCCTCGGGGGTGACCGCCATCCACCGGGGAACCGACCGGTCCGCCGACCACGAGGCGGTCGCCGCCATGGTGCGTGAATACGAAGCGGTGGGCGTGGTGGTGGGCGTGCCGCTGTCGCTGTCGGGGCAGGAGGGACCGGCGGCCCGCAGCGCCCTGTCGGAGGTGGAGCAGCTACGCCGGAGCCTCGACGTCGAGGTGGACACCATCGACGAGAGGCTGACTACAATTGCCGCGTCCAGCGCGCTGCGGGCCGCAGGTAGGTCCTCCCGGCGCCAGAGGTCGGTCGTCGACCAGACCGCCGCAGCCCTTTTGCTCCAGACCTGGATCGACCGCCGGAAGAACCTGCGAGGGATGACCGTTGACTGAGTACCGGCCCGGCCGCCCAACCGAGTGGGAGACCCAGGACCGGCCCGGGGCGCGCCACGCCGGCCCGGGTGATCTCTTCGATCACGATGCCGGGGACCACCACGCCGACGGGGGCCGCTACCGGGGCGGCCACTACGCCGCCGGCGACGAGGACGGCTACTACGACGACGGCCTCTTCCACGACGACGACTACGAAGACGGCCACTACGACGACAACCACTACGACGACGGCGGCGGGCATCCGGGCTGGCCGGGGGTCACCGAGACCGGAGCACCGAGCTACCGCCGGCCCGGCGGGCGACGCCGGGGCGGCCGGGGACGCCGGGGCGGCCTGCGCCACCCGGTTCTGGTCGGCCTGGCCGGGTTCGTGGTGCTGGCCGTGATCGTGGTCGGGGGCGGGCTGCTCTGGGCCCAGGGCCAGATAAACCCCGGTGGCAAACGGGGACCCGCGGTGTCGGTGGTCATCCCCAAGGGCGCCTCGACCACCCGGATCGGCTCGCTCCTGGCCTCGGCGGGGATCATCCACAACGGCACGCTCTTCGCCTACTACGTCCGCTTCCACGGTGACGGCCCCCTGTATCCCGGCACCTACACCCTGGCCCGCAACTCGCCCTACTCGGCCGCCATAGCGGCACTGGAGGCCGGACCGAAGATCCTCACCGACAACCTGGTGATCCCCGAGGGCTTCACCGTCCGCCAGATAGCCGACGCCGTGGGCGCCCTGCCGCACCTGGGCCTCTCGGCCGCCCGATTCATGGCCGCCGCCACCGGGGGGACGGTGCGCAGCCCCTACGAGCCGGCCGGCATCAACAATCTGGAGGGTCTGCTCTTCCCGGCGACCTACCAGGTAAGCCAGGGCGAGACCGAGGTCGACGTGTTGGAGCAGATGATCGGCGCATTCAACGAGCGGGCCGCCCAGGTCGGTCTGACCGCCGCCGCCAGCGGCCTCGGCTACACCCCCTACCAGGTGATCACGGTCGCTTCCATCGTGGAGCGCGAATCGAAGCTCGCCACCGACCGCGGCCCGGTGGCGAGCACCATCTACAACCGGCTCCGGATCGGCATGAAGCTGGGCGCCGACTCCACCCAGACCTACTACCTGCGCCAGAGCGACCCCACCATCCAGCCCACCCCGGCCCAGCTCGACACGCCCTCCCCGTACAACACCCGCACCAACGCCGGGCTGCCCCCCACCCCCATCGCCAACCCCGGCCTGGCGTCCCTCCAGGCCGCCACCGCGCCGCCTGTGACCAACTACCTGTACTTCGTGGAGATCAACCCGGACGGCAAGCTGGGCTTCGCCTCCACCGCGAGCGGCTTCGACAACCTCCAGCGGGAGTGCCGGGCGGCCAACCTGTGCTGACGGCGCCGAACGGCCGGACCCCGACGCTTCCGGCCGGGGCCCGGCCGCAGCCGGTGGTGACGCGCTGAGACCGGCGCTGGACAGCAGCGGTCGGCCGGTGCGGATCCCCGGGGCGTCGACGCGCGTGGCGGCGGTGATCGGCGACCCGGTCGGTCATTCGCTGTCGCCGGTGCTGCACAACGCGGCGTTCAGCGCTCTCGGCATCGACTGGGTGTACGTGGCGTTCCGGGTGGCGCGCGGTCAGGCCGGTGCCGCGGTGGAGGCCATGCGGACCCTCGACCTGGGGGGTCTTTCGGTCACCATGCCCCACAAGGCCGATGTGGCTGCGGCCGTCGACCGACTGGGACCGGTGGCCAGCCGGCTCGGCGTGGCCAACACCGTGAGCTGGTCGCGCCGCAGCGAGGACGCCGAGCTGCTCGGTGAGTCCACCGACGGGGCCGGCTTCATCGACTCGCTGGCCGACGACGGCTTCGACCCGTCGGGCCGGGCCTGCGTGGTCCTCGGCGCCGGCGGAGCGGCCCGGGCCGTGACCCTGGCCCTGGCCGGAGCCGGGGCCCGGACGGTGACCGTGGTGGCCCGGCGGCCCGACGCGGCGCGCGACTGCGCATTCCTGGCCGGCCCGGCCGGGCGGCCCATCGAGGGAGCCGACATCGAGGGCCTGCGGGACTCGCTGACCGCCGCCGACCTGGTGGTCAACGCCACACCGGCCGGCATGGCCGGCCACGACGAGCTGCCCCTCGGGCTCGATCCCCGCTGGATGGGACCGCAGCACTTCGTGGCCGACCTGGTCTACGCCCCGGCGGTCACCCCGCTGCTGGCCGCAGCCCGCCAGCGGGGCGCCGCCGGCTCCAACGGGCTCGGCATGCTGATCCACCAGGCCGGGCGCCAGGTGGAACTGTGGACCGGGCGACCGGCACCGCTTCCCGCCATGTCGGCGGCCGCCGTGGCCGCCCTGACCGGGGAGGGCAGCGGCAGCCCGGGCTGAGCCGCCCCGTCGATCCGCCAGCACCGGGACGCCTCCCGGCCGCCTTCGCACATTGCACCGGCTGGGCCCATTTGTTACTTCAAGGTGGCTTCGGGCCAATCCGATATGAGACTCAACCGTTGTCATCGGAGGTTCTCGTGTCGCTCAAAGGCTCCCTGCAAACCGTCGCCCTGCCCGAGGTGCTGGGCTTCCTGTCCGGCACGGGCAAGACCGGAGAGCTGAAAGTCGACGGCACGACCGGCACCGGGTGCCTGTGGTTCGATGACGGCGTCATCTCCGGGATCCGGGTGGACAGGGGACCCAACCCGGTGGAGGCGGTGTTCCAGCTCCTGCGCATCGAGGACGGCGAGTTCGCCTTCGACGCCGGGGAGGTGCCACCCGACGGGGTGCGCCGGGTGGAAGCCGGCGAAGGTCAGGTGAGCGCGGTCCTCGAGCAGGCGCAGCAGCGGATGGTCGAGTGGAGCGACATCGTCGCCGTGGTGCCGTCGCTCGAGCACCGGGTGACCCTGGCCGCCCACGCTCCCGAGGACACCATCCTCCTGGACCGCTCCCAGTGGTCCCTGGTGGTCGCCATCGGCGAGGGCCACACGGTCGGTCAGATCATCGCCGCCGGGGACCTCGGAGAGTTCGACGGCTGCCGGGCCATCAAGACCCTGGTCGAGGGATCCCTGGCCACGGTGGAGGCCCCGGCCGAGGAGGAGCCGCCGGCCGCCGAGGAGGCACCGGCGACCGCCCCGTTCCTCGCATCGCCGATAGCCAGCGCCCTGTCGGGCATCCAGGGATTCGGGTTCGAGCCCGACGTCGCGTCGGAGGGTCACGTCAACGGGTTCGCTCCGCCGGCCGATACGGCCGCCGACGGTGCCGCGCCTGAGGCCCTGGCCCCCGAGAGACCGGGCGCCGAAGCGGTCGACGCCGAGGCGGTCGTCGCCGAGGATGTTGACGCCGAAGGCGTCGACGCCGCCGGGCCCACCATCGCCGGGGACGCGGCCGGCGATCCCTTCGCCTCCCTGCAGTCCCTCGCCGGCGAGGCCGCCCAAGCGCTGGCCGGGGAGGCCTTCGACGGGACCGCAGCCCCCGAGCCGCTCGCCATGCCGGCCTTCGGCTCCGACGCCGCCTTCGACGTCCCGGCCGTCGAGGTGGGCGCCTACGACACCGCCGAGGTGCCGACCGAGGGACGGGCGGCCCTGCAGGCCCTCCTCGACGAGGTGACCAGCGCCGAGCACGACGGCGGCTACGACACCGCCGAGGATCACCCGGCGGTGAACGACGAGGCGGTCGACGGGCTGGCCGACCGGGGACCGTGGACCCACAACGAGCTGGCCTCCTTCGACGGCTGGCGGGACGAGGAGACCGCCGCCCAGGCGGCTCTCCAGGCCGCCGGCGTCACCTCCTACGCCCCCGAGGCGGGCGTGGCTCCCGAAGCCGGCGTCTACGGCGACCCGGCCGCATCGGACGGCTACGCCACGGGCGACTACGCCGAGGAGACCGCCGCCGAGGTGGAGGAGGAGCCGGCACCGGCCGAGGAGCCCATCAACCGGGGCCTGCTGCTCAAGTTCCTCTCGTCGGTGCGGAACTAGACCCCGACCTCCGTGACAGCCACTGAATCAGCGGTTGGCACGGCGACAGAGGCTCCGAGCGACGACGAGCGTCTCGGGGCGCTCCTCGTCGCCGGCGGCGTCCTGACCGAAGAGGCCCTGCAGCAGGCCCTGTCCGCCCGGACGTCGAGGGGCCAGGGCCTGACCCGGATCCTCATCGAGGACAACCTGGTCACAGAGTCGGACCTGGTGGCCACCCTGGCCGCCCACCTGAAGCTCGAGTACGTCGATCTGAACGAGTACCCCGTCGACGCCGCCGCGGCCCGGCTGGTGAGCGACTCGCTGGCCCGGCGGTACCTGGCCCTGCCCATCGGCTGGATGGAGGGCCGGCTGATCGTCGCCATGGCGGACCCGTCCAACGTTTTCGCCATCGACGACATCCGCACCGTGACCGGGGCGGAGCTGCGCATCGCCGTGGCCACCCGCCAGTCGATCGTCGAGTCCATCACCAAGTACCACCGGGTGATGTCCGACGCGGAGAACGTGTCGGCCGAGGCGGCCAGCACCTTCGAATCCGACAACACCCTGGACACGGTCCGGGAGGTCAGCGAGGAATCGCCGATCGTCAAGCTGGTCAACCTCCTGATCAGCCAGGCCATCGCCGACCGGGCATCCGACATCCACATCGAGCCGGCGGAGCGGGACCTGAGGGTGCGGTTCCGGATCGACGGGGT
>JAKAXN010000553.1 GCA_021816565.1 Actinomycetes bacterium | reverse complement strand
ATCACGGTCACGTGGCGGTTCTTCTCGCTCGAGGAGGTCAACCGCCAGGAGGGCAAGAAGCACCCCTGGGAGCGGCCCTGGTCCTACGGCTGGTCGATGCTGAGGGTGGCCGCCCGGCTGCGCCGGGAGGCCGACGGTAACGACGCGGTCGACCGCTTCTACGAGGTCGCCGGGCGCCTGCTGCACGAGGACGGGGTGAAGGTGCACACCCCCGAGGGGGTCGAAGCGGTGCTGCGGGAGATCGGCCGGGACCCCGGCCTGGTCGCCGAGGCCGTCGCCGACCCGTCCACCCACGACGAGGTCCGGGCCGACCACCAGCGGGTGCTGGACCTGGGCGGCTACGGGGTGCCCACCCTGGTCATCGACGGGGCCACCCCCCTGTTCGGCCCGGTTGTCACCCCGGCCCCCACCGGACCGGCCGCCGGCCGGCTGTGGGACCTGGTGGCCGGCTGGGCGGAGTTCCCCCACCTGTACGAGCTGCGCCGGCCCAAGACCGACGCCGACTGGAAGCACATCGAGGGGCAGTTCCGTCCCTACCTCGACGCCCGGGACTGGCAGAGCATCCAGACCCCGGTGGCGTGAAGCGGCGGCCCGGGCCCGGCCCGGCCCCCGCCGTGACCAGCCGAGAAGAACCAGACCGAGAAGAAGGATCGACCTGCCGATCATGAGCCCGAGCCCCGCTCCCAACCCGCCCGCCGTCGTCGCTGACAACTCCGCCGCCGGCCTGACCGCCCAGCTGGCCGAGGTGTGGGACTCCCTCGCGCAGCTGGGCGCCGGGCTGTCCGACGCCGAGTGGCAGACGGAGACCCCCTGCCCGGGGTGGTCGGTGGCCGCCCAGTACGCCCACATGATCGGCACCGAGAGCATGCTGCTCGGCCGCCCCAACCCCGAGGTGGACCCCGGGAGCCCGGCGCACGTGCGCAACCAGATCGGCGGGTTCAACGAGGTGTGGGTGGCGGCCCTGGCGCCCCGCCCCCGGGGCGAGGTGCTCGAGATGTTCTCGGAGGTCACCTCCGAGCGGCTCCGGGCCCTGGCCGCCATGACCGAGGACGACTTCTCGGCCGAGTCGTGGACCCCGGTCGGCCAGGCCGACTACCGGCGGTTCATGCAGATCCGGGTGTTCGACTGCTGGGTTCACGAGCAGGACATCCGCGACGCCCTGGACCGGCCCGGGCACGGCTCGGGGCCGGTCGCCGAGCAGGCCGTCGACGAGATCGTGCGGGCCGCCGGCTACCTGGTCGGCAAGAAGGCCGGCGCACCGGCCGGATCGTCGGTGAGGCTGCAGCTGACCGGGCCGGTGGAGCGGCGCGTCGACGTGTCGGTCGCCGACGGGCGGGCCCGGGTGGTGGAGGCCCTCGACGGCCCGCCGGTGGCCACCGTGACCCTCGGATCCGAGGCCTTCACCCGGCTGGCGTGCGGGCGGGTGGACCCGGCCGCGGTGCTCGACGGGGGACGGCTGGGCGGGGTCGTTCTCGACGGTGACGCGTCGCTGGGCCGCCGGGTGGCCGAGAGCCTGGCGTTCACCATCTGAGGGGTTGCCGGCCGTGAACCCCCAGCCCCTGGACTACCGCCGCTTCGGGGAGGCGTTCGTCCTGTCGGCGGTCACCCCCGAGCGCATCGTCGACGCCGTTACCCGCATCGCCGGCGAGGTGGTGGAGTTGGGCCCGCTCAAGGCCGGCCCCGGCGGCCGGGCCACCGTCCGGGCCCGGGGGCGCCTGGGCCAGCCGTCGGCCGACGAGTCCGGCTCCGAGCCGCTCACCTACGACGTGCGGGTCCCGCTGGACATCTCCCTGGAGGTGAAAGTGGGCAGCGTGAACCGCTATGACGCCACCGGCCACGTACCGTTGCGGCTGGAGGTCCGCACGGTGCAGCCGCTGGCCATCCACATAGCCGTCCAGCAGGTGCAGGCGGCCGACATCGAGTTCGACATAAACGCCCGCGGGGTCCAGGCCAAGCTGCTGGGCCGGGCCGGGGACGTGGCCGGCGAGCTGCGCCGCCACGCCGCCGACTACGTCAACGAGCGGATCGCCGACCCCGACACCGCCCGTTTCACCACCATCGATCTGCTGCCTCTCATAGACCGGGTGTGGAGCGAACTCTGAATTTGCGGTGAAGTCCGACCCCGGGTCGGCCGATCAATTCGGCAGTACCCGAGGCGGCTTCATGCGGGTCGTCTCACCGGACCCGAAGCAGAGGTCTCCTCCCATCAGCACCACCCGTACCCTGTCGTGGCGTCGCCTGGCGGTGGCCGCCACCGGCGTGGCCGCCGCTCTGGCCGGCTCGGGCCTGGCCCCCGCCCCGGCGGCCTCGGCCTCCACCACCGTCCCCGGGCCGACCAGCCTGGTGCGGGCCCCGGCCCTGGCCCCGCCCGCTCCCCCCAGGGGATCGGTGGCCCTGGGCCCGGCGGCCGGCGGGCAGACCGTCAACCTCGACGTGGTGCTCTCACCGGCGGACCCGACCGGGCTGTCCTCCCTGCTGGCAGCGCTCTACGACCCGCACTCGCCGCTGTACCACCACTGGCTGGCCCCCGGGCAGTTCGCCGCCCGGTTCGCCCCCTCCCCGGCGGCGGTGCGCTCGGCCACCGCCTGGCTGGCCTCGCGGGGCCTGTCCGTGCGGCGCACCTCGGAGTTCTCGCTGTCGGCGACCGCCCCCGCCGGGCGCATGTCCAGCGCCCTCGGGACCGGCTTCGAGCGGTACCGGACCGCGGCCGGCGCCCAGGGCTACGTGGCCTCGGGGGCGCCCATGGTGCCGGCCGGCCTGCGGTCCAGCATCCACGCCCTGCTCGGGCTGAACACCCTGCCGGCCTTCACCTCCGATCTGTCCGCGGCCCCGCCCCAGCGGCGCCTCGCCGGGCCGGTCCGCCGGTCCGGCACCGTGCACGCCGCGGCGGTACCGGCCGGCACCGTGGCCGCGGCATCGCAGCCCACCGCCTGCTCCGCGGCCTCTTCGCTGGCCGGGTCCGGCTACTACACCCTGGACCAGCTGGGGGCCTCCTACGGGATGGGCCCGGTTCTCGGCGAGGGTCTGACCGGCCGGGGCCAGACGGTGGCGGTGTTCGAGCTGGCCCCCCACGCGGCCAGCGACGTGTCGGCCTACGAGTCGTGCTTCGGCCTGTCCAACCCGGTCACCACCGTGCCCGTCGACGGTGGCG
>JAKAXN010000552.1 GCA_021816565.1 Actinomycetes bacterium | reverse complement strand
ACCGCTCCGGAGATCTACTGGGACTACTGCGGGCCCCACATGATCTGCATGGAGCGCATGACCGGGATCCCGATGGACGAGTTCGACGCCATACGCGACCAGGGCCTCGACGGGGAGCTGATAATCCGCCGGGGGGCCAAGACGTGGCTGGAGGCGGTGGTCATGCACGGTCCGTTCCACGGGGATATGCACGCCGGGAACCTGTGGGTGCTCGAGGACGGTCGGGCCAGCTACCTGGACTTCGGGATCATGGGCGAGGTCCCCGACGAGTTCAAGTCCCTGATCAAGGACCTGTTCTACACGTTCATCGTGGACCAGAACTTCGCCCGCATCGCCCGGGCGTACAAGCGCCTCGGGATCATGAACGACGACATGGGCACCGACGAGGAGGTCGGCCTGCGCATCAAGATGGTCGTGGCTCCCATGATCGGCAACTCATCGAGCATGAGCATCGGCGACTTCATCATGTCGTCGCTGGAGATGATGAAGCAGTACGGGCTGACCGCTCCCCGGGAGATGGTCCTCTTCTCCAAGCAGATGCTCTACATGGAGCGCTACATCAAGGGTCTGGCCCCCAACTGGTCGTTCGCCTCCGACCCCTACCTCCTGAAGAACATCTTCCCGGAGGAGGCGGCCAAGCGGGCCGCCGAGCTCGGGATGGAGTTCCCCGATTGAGCGCCACCCCGGACCCATCGCCGGGAGCGGGCCCCGACCCGGTCGAGGCGTCGGAGGACCTGTGGCGCCAGGCGGTGCCCGCCGGAGGACCGGCCGTGCAGGCCGTGGCGCTCATGGATCTGGAGTTGCGGACCTTCACCGCTTCGCTGGTCTCCCTGAGCTCCATACCGGGCACCCTGCTGCGCCGGTCGGCTAGCGACCACCGGGCGGCGGCCGAGTTCTACGCCGGTCTGAGCGGGGTCACCGACACCACCGAGCTGTTCGCGCCACCCCCGCCGGGCGTGGAGGTCCGCAGCCGGCGCATCGGCCGGCTGCCGTGGGCGCCGGGGATATCGCAGGTGGACCTGCTGTCGTTCAGGAGCCCCTACCAGGTCGTCTACCCCGAGGCCCGGGAGCGCTTCGAGAGCCACCGGCGCAACTCCATCGCCCGGGCCATGCACTGGCGCCACGACGACGGACCCCGGCCCACGATCATCGTGGTCCACGGGTTCACCGGATCCCCCTACTGGTTCAACAGCAGCTTCTTCCAGCTGCCGTGGTTCTACAACCACGGCTGCGACGTGGTGCTGGCGATGCTCCCCTTCCACGGGCCGCGCAACGACCGGCCGGCACCGTACAGCGGGTCCGGCCTGTTCGCCGACGGGCTGGCCAACTTCAACGAGGCCATCTTCCAGAGCGTCTGCGACCTGCGGGTGCTGATCGACTTCCTGACCGCCACCGGGGTGGCCAACGTCGGCATCACCGGGCTGTCCCTCGGCGGCTACGTCACCGCCCTCATGGCCGGCGTGGAGCCCCGCCTGCACTTCGCCATCCCCAACTCGGCGGTGACGGAACTGTCGTCGCTCATCGACGGCTGGTTCCCGGCCAACCGGGTCATCGGCGCCGGGCTGCGCCTCGGCGGCATCGACCCCGACACCCACGCCGCCGCGGTCAGGGTGCACAGCCCCCTGCGGTTCCCGGCCCGCCTGGCGCGCGAGAGGCTGTTCATCGTCGGGGGCCTGGCCGACAGGCTGGCCCCTCCGGAACAGTCCGCCCGGCTGTGGGCCCACTGGGGCCGGCCCCGCATCCACTGGTTCCCCGGCAGCCACATCCTGCACCTCAGACGGGCGGTGTACCTTCGCGAGATAGGCCGGTTCCTGCGAGACACCGGCTTCAGTCCCGGCTGACCCCAGCCGGGGGGCGAGTCCTCAGGAGGGGCCACAGTTGTTGTCCAGATATGCGTTCCGGTCGGCGCTGGTCGCCGCCACGGCGGCCGCGCTGTTCGGCGCCTGCGGCTCCTCAGCGCCGAAGGCGAACGCCGACACGCTCCTGCAGAAGGCCAAGACCACCGCCGACGCGGCCACCGCGGTCCATTTCAAGCTGACCAGCAGGAACGTGTCGTTGAGCAGCACGAACCTGGTCGGCGGGGAGGGCGACCTGGCCCGACCGGACTCGCTGCGGGGATCGTTCAGCGTGGCCATCAACGGCTTCACCGCCAACGTCGAGGTGGCCTCGGTCAACGGGGTGTTCGAGGCCAAGCTGCCGTTCTCCACGCACTACCAGAAGACCAACCCGGCCAGCTTCGGGCTGACCGACCCGGCTCAGCTGTTCAACCCCCGGACCGGGCTCACCAGCCTGCTCAGCGAGGCCCAGAACCCGACGCTGGGGCCGGCCACCCGCTCCGGCGGCGAACTGCTCGACACGGTGGAGTTCTCCGTGCCGGGCACCAGGATCCCGGTTCTTCCCGACGCCAACCCGTCGAAGCCGGTGAAGCTGACGGCCGCCATCGACCCGTCGACCTACCAGCTCCGATCGGTCACCCTGGTCGGCCCGCTCACCACCGACAAGTACGACAGCACCTACGTGGTGGAGCTCACCAACTACAACGAGCACGTGACCATCACGTTGCCACCGACCGCCTGAGCCGGCTGTGGACACCCCCGCCCCGGTAGGCCGGTCCGACCGCTGGAGGCTGGCGCTCAGCGCCATCGCCGTGCTGCTCGCCGCCGCCGACACCTACGTGGTGGTGGTGGTGCTGCCGAACATCATGAACGGCGTGGGACTGGGGCTGGACCGCCTGCAGCGGGCCACCCCCATCATCTCGGGCTTCCTGCTCGGCTACACCGCGGTCCTGCCCCTGATCGGCCGGATGGCCGACCTGGCCGGCACCGGTCCGGTGTTCGCCGGGTGCCTGATCGCCTTCGCCACCGGCTCGGTGCTCACCGCCACCGCCCACGCCCTGCCGGTGCTGGTGCTGGGCCGGGCCATCCAGGGTGTGGGCGGAGGGGGCCTGGTGCCCGTCGCCATGGCCATGGTGGCCAGCCGGTGGCCCCCCGACGAGCGGGGCCGGCCCCTCGGGGTGGTCGGAGCCCTGCAGGAGCTCGGCAGCGTCATCGGCCCGCTCTACGGGGCGGCCATCGTGGCGGTGGCCTCCTGGCGGGCCATCTTCTGGATAAACGTCCCGGTGGCGGCGGCCCTCGGGGTGGGCTTCTGGATGGCCGGG
>JAKAXN010000551.1 GCA_021816565.1 Actinomycetes bacterium | reverse complement strand
GACCAACGCCGATCCCCGGTTCCGCCGCAACCGTGTCCGAGCCGAGCTGATCCCCGTGCTCTGCGACATCGCCGGGCGCGACGTGGTGCCCGTGCTCGCCCGCTCCGCGGCCCTGGCCGGGGCCGACGCCGAGCTGCTCGACCGGTTGGCCTCCGAGCTCGACCCGCTCGACGTCACGGCCCTGCGGGCGGCCCCCGCCCCGCTGGCCCGCCGGGCCCTCCGGGCCTGGCTGAGGTCACCGTCGGCGGGGGGACCCGAGGAGATGCACCCCCCGTCCGCGGCCGAGGTGGCCAGGGTCATGGAGGTGGTCGACGGCAGCCGGCGGGCCTGCCAGATCTCCGGCGGCCGGAGGGTCAGCCGCCGGGCCGGCCGGCTCAGCGTGGCCCTCCCCGGAGCAGCCCGGTGACCGCCGAACCGGTCGGGCTGGCGACGGGCGACGCCCGTATCGGGCGGATCATCGTCTCCGAGGACGACCTCAAGCGGCGGGTGCGCGAACTGGGTGAGGCCATCACCGCCGACTACGCCGGCCGCCCCCCGCTGCTCGTGGGGGTGCTCAAAGGGGCCTGCTTCTTCCTCTCCGACCTGGCCCGGGCCATCGACCTGCCGGTCGAGATCGACTTCATGGCGGTCTCCTCTTACGGCAGCTCCACCCACACCAGCGGGGTGGTGAGGATCGTGATGGACCTCGACGCCGACCTCACCGACCGCCACGTGCTGATCGTGGAGGACATCGTGGATTCCGGTCTGACGCTGTCGTTCCTGCGCCGGAACCTGGCGGCCCGCAACCCGGCCTCGCTGGAGGTGTGCGCCCTGCTGGTGAAGGAGGGCCTGCAGTCGGTCGACCTCGACCTGGCCTACGAGGGCTTCCACATCCCCCCCGACTTCGTCATCGGCTACGGGCTCGACGCAGCCGAGAGATACCGGAATCTCCCGTACCTCGCGGTCTACTCCGATGCGGACCCCGCCGGCCCGGAAAGTAGCCTGTGAAGGTCATGAAAAGGCTCATTAGAAGCCGCTACGCGTACGTGGCCGTGGCCGCGCTGGTGGCCCTGATCCTCATCCTGGCCCTGCGGGGTGGCTCCGGCCGGACGACCATCACCCTCAGCCAGTTCGAGCACGACCTCTCGGTGCCCGGCTCGGTGGTCACGGCCACGGTCCACGACGGCACCGACACGATCACCGGGAAGCTGCGGGACGGCACCGCCTTCACCGTCAGCTATCCCGACCGGCTGACACAGCCGCTGACGACCAAGATGCTGGCCGCGGGGACCCAGGTGGCGGTGTCGCACGCCCGCTCGAGCATCTGGCTGACCATCCTGGACAGCTGGGTGCCGATCCTGCTGTTCGGGGGGCTGCTCGTCTACGCCCTCTACGCCATGCAGGGGGGCGGTTCGCGGATCATGCAGTTCGGCAAGGCCCGGACCCGGGCTTCGGGCAAGGACCAGCCGAAGGTCACCTTCGCCGACGTGGCCGGCGCCGACGAGGCCGTGGCCGAGCTGCAGGAGATCAAGGAGTTCCTGGAGTCCCCGGCCCGCTTCCAGGCCCTCGGGGCCAAGATACCCAAGGGCGTGCTGCTCTTCGGCCCGCCCGGCACCGGCAAGACCCTTCTGGCCCGGGCCGTGGCCGGGGAGGCCGGCGTGCCGTTCTTCTCGATCTCGGGATCGGACTTCGTGGAGATGTTCGTCGGGGTGGGCGCCAGCCGGGTCCGCGACCTGTTCGAGCAGGCCAAGGCCAACGCCCCCTCCATCGTCTTCATGGACGAGATCGATGCGGTCGGCCGCCACCGCGGTGCCGGCCTGGGCGGCGGCCACGACGAGCGGGAGCAGACCCTCAACCAGTTGCTGGTGGAGATGGACGGATTCGACGCCCGCGGCGGCATCATCTTGATCGCGGCCACCAACCGCCCGGACATCCTGGACCCGGCGCTGCTGCGCCCGGGCCGCTTCGACCGCCAGATCGTCGTGGACCGCCCGGACCTGAGCGGCCGGCGCCAGATCCTCGAGGTGCACGCCAAGGGCAAGCCGCTGGCCGCCAGCGCCGATCTCGATGTGCTGGCCAAGCGCACCCCCGGTTTCACCGGCGCCGACCTGGCCAACCTGCTCAACGAAGCGGCCATCCTCACCGCCCGGCGCAACCTGCGCCAGATCGGGATGAGGGAGTGCGAGGAGGCCATCGACCGGGTACTGGCCGGACCGGAACGCAAGACCCTCGTCATGAGCGACGAGGACAAGCTGGTCACCGCGTACCACGAGGCCGGCCACGCCATCGTCGGTCACGTGCTGCCCCACGCCGATCCCATCCACAAGGTGTCGATCGTGGCCCGCAGCCGGTCCCTCGGCCTCACCTACACCCTGCCGGAGGACCGCTACAACCACTCCCGCAGCCAGCTGCGTGACGCCATGGCCATGGCCCTCGGCGGGCGCACCGCCGAGGAGATCGTCTTCTCCGAACCGACCACCGGTGCCGAGAACGACATCGAGAAGGTGACCCGCATCGCCCGGTCCATGGTCACCGAGTACGGGATGAGCGACACCCTCGGCCCGCAGCAGCTGGGTCAGCGGGACGGGGAGGTGTTCCTCGGCCGGGAGCTCAACCATCAGGCCAACTACTCCGAGGAGGTGGCCGCCACCATCGACCGGGAGGTCCGGGCCCTGGTGGAGGGGGCCCACGGTCGGGCCCGCGAGGTGCTGGTGCACCACCGCAGGACCCTCGACCGGATGGCCCGTGAGCTGGTCGAGAAGGAGACGCTCGACGCCCTGGACCTGGCCGAGATCCTCGGCCCGCTCCAGCCGTGGCCGGCCGCCGAGGCGGCCCGGCCCCGCCCCAGCCGATCCCCGCGCCGCCCCCGGGCCGGGGAGCCGGTTCCGCCCGCCCCGCCGGCCGAGGCCCCCGCCCGCCGTCGCCGCCCGGTGGTCGCCCCCGGTCGGGCCGTGCCCGCCGGTGCCAGCGCCCGGACCCCGGACCCGACCGCGCCGGCGGCTCCGCTGGCCCGCGGGACCGCTCCTGAGGGCCCGTCCCGGCCGGGCCGCCCGGCCCGCCCGGCCAAGCGGGCCGCCGCCGGGTCGAAGGCGTCCCCCCCTGCGGCCCCGGCACCGGCCCGCCGCCGCAGCGCAGCCAAGGCCCCGGATCCGGCCCCGGAGGACCCCGCCGTCATGCCCGTGG
>JAKAXN010000550.1 GCA_021816565.1 Actinomycetes bacterium | reverse complement strand
TCCCCCCTCCTGAGCCTCCGTTACCGGAGGCGGCGGGCTTGCTGCTGCTGCCACATGCGCTGAGCGCTATGGCCAGCGATCCCACTGCGGCGGCAACCTGTATGGGCTTCCGCTTGTACCAGTGCACTTGGATGAGACCCTCCTCGTCTCACGGACCGTCGCGCGGGCGACGGCCCTCTACTGACTTTGACCCGCCCCTCAGCCCCCCACCCGGACCCGGCCACTGCTACTGCAGCCGGATGGCCAGGATGATCGTCGTGAAGAAGAAGCAGACTGCGCAGGCAACGGTGGCCCGGTCGAGGTTCCGCTCGGCCACTGTGGAACCAGCGGCGGCCTGACCGACCCCACCGCCGAACATGTCAGACAGCCCACCGCCCTTGCCGCTGTGCAACAGGACCATGCCTATCAGCAGCAGTGAAACGATGACTTGGATGACTATGACGGTGATCGTGAACACTGTGTCTTCTTTCGGCTTACCTGAGTACTTCAGGCGGCGGGAGGCAACATAGCATCACGGTCCCGCCCGGTGCGTGACGCCTGTGTATTTTCACAGTGAATCTGAAGCATCTGTTCCAGCCCGGGGGCCTCAGGGCCGGCTGAATGCCACTATCTGGGCGAACTCGGACGGGTCCAGGCTGGCCCCGCCGACGAGCGCCCCGTCCACGTCGGGCTGCTTCATGAGCGCCTCGGTGCTGGCCGCCTTCACCGAGCCGCCGTACTGCACCCGCAGGGTGGCCCCGGCCGCCTCGCCGTGGTCGGCCACCACCGCCGCCCGGATGGCCCGGCACACCGCCTGGGCGTCGTCGGGGGTGGCGGTGCGCCCGGTGCCGATGGCCCAGATGGGCTCGTAGGCCACCACCATCTTCCCGACCTGCTCGGGGTTGAGGCCGGCCAGCCCGGCCTGCAGCTGGCTGAGCACCCTCTCCTCGGTCCGCTGCGCCTCGCGCTCCTCGATGGTCTCGCCCACGCACATGATGGGGGTCATCCCGGCGGCGAAGACGGCCTTCACCTTGCGGGCCACCATCTCGTCGGTCTCGCCGAAGAGCTGGCGGCGCTCCGAATGGCCGACGATCACATAGGAGACGTTCAGCTTGGCCAGCATCTGGGCGCTGACCTCCCCGGTGAACGCCCCGGCGGTCTCCCAGTGGGCGTTCTGGGCGCCGAGGGCCATCGGCATGTCGTCGGCGTCTATCACCGTCTGCACGGACCGCAGGGCGGTGAAGGGCGGATGTATGGAGATGTCCACCTTCGAGGGGTCGTCGGGCCCCAGGCTGTAGGCCAGCTTCTGGACCAGGTTGATGGCCTCGAGGTGGGTGAGGTTCATCTTCCAGTTGCCCGAGATGAGCGGCCTGCGGGCCGGTGCGCCCGCCATCAGCCGTGCCTCCCGTCGCGCAGGGCGGCCAGGCCGGGCAGGTCACCCTGCTCGATGAACTCGAGCGAGGCCCCGCCCCCGGTGGACACGTGGTCGATCCGGTCGGCCAGGTCGAACTCGGCCAGGGCGGCCGCGCTGTCCCCCCCGCCCACCACGGTGAAGGCGCTGGTCGCGGCCATGGCCTCGGCCACGGTGCGGGTCCCGGCGGCGAAGCGGGGATCCTCGAACACCCCCATCGGCCCGTTCCACAGCACGGTGCGCGCCTCGGTGATGGCGTCGCTGAACTCGGCGGCCGTCCCCGGCCCGATGTCGAGGCCCATCCAGCCGTCGGGGACGTCCACCCCGATCTGGCGGGTCTCACCGGAGCGGTCGGCCCCCGATCCGAAGGCGCCACCCGGGCTGAGCACCGTCAGGTCCGACGGTATGCGGATGTCGCGGCCGGACTCGAGCAGCCGCCGGCAGGTCTCCACCTGATCCGGCTCGAACAGCGACGCCCCGACCGGGTGGCCCTCGGCGGCGAGGAACGTGAAGCACATGCCGCCACCGACGATGAGGGTGTCGACCCGCTCCAGCAGGGCCTCGATCACCCCCAGCTTGTCGCTGACCTTGGATCCGCCGAGGACGGCCACGAAGGGCCGGGCCGCCCCGTGGAGCAGCCCGTCGAGGACCTCCACCTCGCGGGCCATCACCCGCCCTGCGGCGCACGGCAGCAGGCGGGGCGGCCCCACCACCGAGGCGTGAGCCCGGTGGGCCGCCCCGAAGGCGTCGTTGACGAACAGGTCGTGGCCGGCGCACAGCTCCTCGGCGTAGGAGAGGTCGCCGGCCTCCTCCCGGGGATCGAAGCGCAGGTTCTCGTGGACCTCCACCCGGTCGGCGTCGGCCCCGGACGCCTTCAGCAGGTCCCGGAGGTGGGCCCGGACCGGGTCCATCGAGTACTTCGGGTTGGGCTGTCCCTTGGGTCGGCCCAGGTGGGAGGCGGTGGTGACCCGGGCCGCCCCGCGGTCGAGCAGCCAGGTGATGGTCTCGAGCGGCAGCCGGATCCGCAGGTCGTCGGTGATGCGACCGTCGGCCATCGGGACGTTGAAGTCGGTGCGGACCAGCACGCTCCGGCCCTCGGGAGAGGGCAGGTCCTCCAGTACGGGTACCCGGGCCAAGATCAGCTGTGGTTGGCCGACCCGACGAGGCGGGCCAGGTCGACGAGCCGGTTGGAGTAGCCCCACTCGTTGTCGTACCAGCCGAACACCTTGACCATCGAGCCCATCGTCATGGTGAGCAGCGAGTCGAAGGTGCACGAGGCCGGGCTGCCCACGATGTCGGAGGACACGACCGGCGCCTCGGTGTAGACCAGCACCCCCTTCGACAGCGGCCCGGAGGAGGCGGCGGCCCGGAAGGCCTCGTTGACCTCGTCGACGGTGACGTCGCGCCCGAGGATCCCGGTGAAGTCGGTGATGGAGCCGTCCACGACCGGCACCCGCAGGGAGCTGCCGTCGAGGCGCCCCTTCATCGACTCGAGCACCAGGGCGGTGGCCCGGGCCGCCCCGGTGGACGAGGGAACGATGTTGACCGCGGCGGAGCGGGCCCGGCGCAGGTCCTTGTGGGCCAGGTCCAGCAGGTTCTGGTCGTTGGTGAAGGCGTGGACCGTGGTCATCAGGCCCTTCTCCACCCCGAAGGCGTCGTCGAGCACCTTGATCATCGGGACGAAGCAGTTGGTGGTGCACGAGGCGTTGGACACGACGGTGTGGGCCGCCGGGTCGAAGGTGTCGTCGTTGACGCCGACAAAGCAAGTAGCGTACCATC
>JAKAXN010000071.1 GCA_021816565.1 Actinomycetes bacterium | reverse complement strand
GGGACCGGGACCGGGCCCGGGGCGGCGGGCGGCGGGGCCGGGGCGGCGGGCGGCGGGGCCGGGGCGGCCGGCGCCGGCCGCGGCCCGACCCGGCGGGTACCGCTCGGCACCCTCTTCGGTGCCCGCTCCGGGGACAAGGGCGGCAACGCCAACCTCGGCGTGTGGGCCCGCTCGGATCAGGCCTACACCTGGCTGGCCGGGTGGCTGACCGTCGAGCGCCTCCGGGAGCTGCTCCCCGAGGTCGGCCCGCTCGAGGTGCGCCGCTACGAGCTGGCCAACATCAGGGCCCTCAACTTCGTCGTGGTCGGGCTGCTCGGCGAGGGGGTGGCGTCGAGCACGCGCATGGACCCGCAGGCCAAGAGCCTGGGCGAATGGTGGCGGGCCCGCCACGCCGACATCCCCGAGGACCTGCTCGGCTGACCGGCGCCCCGTAGGGCCGGGCCCACCGGCGTGGCGTAGGGGCGGGCGGTCAGCGGATGACGGCGGCCAGGGCGTCGAGGTGGCGCTGCATGCGGTGCCGGGCCAGCTCCCGATCCCCGGCCGACACCGCCGAGGCGATCCCGGCGTGGGCCCGCAGCACCTCGGCCCGGATCTGGTCCCGGGCCACCGGGGCCAGGCGCTCCACCTGGTGAAGCCGGCTCAGACGGATGAGCACCAGGGCGACCAGCTCGAGCACCCGGTTGCGGGCCACCGCGGCCAGGGCCGCGTGCAGGTCGTGGGCCACCTCGGCGTGGTCGTCGCGGCCGCTGGCCACCTCCACCCGGAGGGCCTCTTCGATCCGGCTCCGACCGGGTTCGTCGACCCGCTCGACGGCCAGCTCCACGATGGTCATCTCCACGCCGGTGCGCAGCTCGCTCAGCTGCGAGAGGGTCATGTGGTGGCGGGCCAGGTAGATGGCCACAACGTCGGTGACGGCCCCGGGGCCGGGCTCGACCACGAACAGCCCGCCCCCGGGGCCGCGGCGCATGCGGGCGATCTCGTGGTACTCGAGGAGCCGGACCGCCTCGCGCAGGATGGCCCGGCTGACCTTCTCCCGCTCGATGAGCTCGGCCTCGGTCCCGATCAGCTCACCGGGCCGCATGCCGAGGGCCAGCACCGAGTGGGCGATGTTGCGGGCCACCGCCTCGGCCCGCTTCCCCCGGCCCAGCCCGTCGGCCAGGATGGAATCGGGGAGCACCTCCCGGGTGGACCCCCTCTGGCGCAGGAACTCGGCCTCCGCCTGCAGGTGGATCCTCATCCGGCGGCGGGCCGTGGCGGAGTCACCGGCGATGACCGCCTCGGCGATGCGGGAGTGGGCGTAGAGCATCTCGGAGGTGTTGTCCGACGGCGTCCACCCGGCCGAGTACAGCACGGCCACCCGGTTGAACACCTCGACGAACAGGCGCAGGGCCGGGTTCCGGCTGCTCTCGGCCACCAGCGAGTGCAGGGCCCGGGGGTCGTTCTCTATGTCGGGGGAGCCGCCGTCGACGAACACCCTCAGCCGGACCAGGTCGTCCTCCTCCAGGCGGCGGGCGGCCAGGTCACCGGCGATCTCCTCCAAGACGATGCGGGCCTCGAACACCTCGTCGAGGCGGGCGTCCAGCCGCAGCAGCAACAGCACCACGGCGTCGACGACGGCCTGCATGGACGGCTCGGTTACGACCAGGCCGCCGCCGGGGCCGCGCCGGGTCCGGGCCACCTCCTGGTACTCGAGCAGGCGGACCGCCTCCCGGAACACCGCCCGGCTCACCTGGTAGCGCTCGAGCAGCTCGACCTCGGCGCCGAGCACCTCGCCCACCGGCCATCCCATGGCCATCACGTCCTCGATGATCCGGTCGGCGAGGCGGGCCGCGCTCTTGGCGTTGGAGCCGGGTCCCGGCCGGGATGGCAGCTCCCGCGGGACCATCCGCTCGACGTCGGGCACCGGGTCAGCGTAGCCCGGGGGCCCCGGCCGGGGTCATGACGCCCCCGGCCGGGCCCACCCCGGTCATCAGCTGCCGGCCGCCGGCTCGGGCTCGGTCCCGGCCAGGTCGAGGACCGGCAGGGCCGCCGGCGCCACATCGACGGTGTAGTCGGGAGCGGCGGTGATGTCGCTACCCCGGCTCTGCGGCCAGGCCCGCAGCACGACGGTGAGGACGATGGCGACCAGCAGGTTGATCACCACCGCGGTCAGGCCGATGTAGCCGGTCTGACCCACCAGCGGGATCTTGGCCGTGGCCCCGGCGAAGTGGGCGACGGTGGGCGACGACACCCCGTAGGCCTCGTAGCTGCCGTAGACCATGCCGACCAGCCAGCCGACCAGCAGGGCCCACCGGTGCAGCCACCTGGTGAACAGCCCCACGGCGATGGCCGGGAAGGTCTGCAGGATCCAGATGCCGCCGAGCAACTGCAGGTTGATGGCGTTCTGGGTGTTGATGCCGAGCACGAACGCCAGGGCCCCGAACTTGACGACGAGCGACACCAGCTTCGACACCGTCGCCTCCTCCGAGCGGGTGGCCCGGGGGCGGAAGACGTCCCGGTAGATGTTGCGGGTGAACAGGTTGGCGGCGGCGATCGACATGATGGCCGCCGGCACCAGCGCCCCGATGGCCACCGCGGCGTAGGCCACCCCGGCGAACCAGCTCGGGAACATCTGCCGGAACAGCAGGGGGGCGGCCAGCCGGCTGTTGGTGGTCTTGACCCCGGCGGCGATGGCCATGTAGCCGAGGAGGGCCACGAAGGCCAGCAGCAGCGAGTACAGCGGCAGGGCCACCGTGTTGCGCCGGACCGTCTCCCTCTGATCGGAGGCCAGCACGCCGGTCACCGAGTGCGGGTACATGAACAGCGCCATGGCCGAGCCGAGTGCCAGGGTGGCGTAGGCCCAGTAGGACTTGGGCCCGGGCAGCAGGGCGAACGTCGACGCCTTGTGCTTGGCCGCGGCGGCCGCGGCCACCGCCTTGGAGTGGGCCTCCACCGCCGAGAAGATGTGGCCGTACCCCCCCAGGCGCATGGGGATGTAGATGATGGCCACCAGGACGGTGACGTAGATGAGGATGTCCTTGGCGAAGGCGATCAGGGCCGGGGCCCGCAGCCCCGAGGTGTAGGTGTAAGCGGCCAGGATCACGAAGGCGATGATCAGCGGCAGGTCCTTCACGAAGCTCGAAGCCCCGTGGCCGACCCCCATCACCTGCAGCACGGACTGGATCCCGACCAGCTGCAGGGCGATGTAGGGCATCAGCGACAGGATCCCGGTGAAGGCGACGGCCACCCCCAGGGCCCGGGAACCGAAGCGGGCGCACACGAAGTCGGCCGGGGTCACGAACCCGTGGCGGTGGGCCACCGACCACAGCCGCGGCATCAGCACGAACACGATGGGCCACACCAGGATGGTGTAGGACACGGCGAACCATCCCGACACCGCCCCCAGGGCGTACATGGCGCCCGGCACGGCGATGAACGTGTAGGCCGTGTACAGGTCACCGCCCAGCAGGAACCAGGTCACGAACCCGCCGAAGGACCTCCCGCCCAGTCCCCACTCGTCCAGCGAGTCGAGGGCCTCCCGCCGGCGCCAGCGCGACGCCGCGAAGCCGACCGCGGTGACCACGGCGAAGAGGAAGACGGCCACACCCAGAGCGACACCGTCGAGCTTCATGCCGCCACCCCCGCCCGGCGACGCCGGGGTGCGGCGACCAGGAGCTGGTAGGCCACGGCCTGGCACGCCGCGTTGAGGACCAGCCACAGCAGCGAGTACCAGTAGAAGAACGGTATGCCGCCGAGCGCCGGTGTCAGATGGGCGTAGCTCGGCACCCACAGCAGCGCCACGAAGGCCGCCAGGAGCAGCACCGCGCTGACGCCGTACGACACCGGGGCGCCCCGGGGCGCGCTCGTGTACCTGTCATCCACCTGCTGACGTCCCCCCACGGACATCACCCCCCTAGAGCAGTTATGTACTTGTACCGCCGGGACCCGTGACGGGCTCCGCAGTCCCGAAAGATAGATCACCGCGGGCGACCGGGCGCGGATTCGGTCACGGGAGGGCAGCGGCCGCCGTCCGGGCCCGTACCGATATCCGCGGACATGGCCGGACTGGTCCGGTTTGTGACGGCCCGACTACCGTGTGCCCCCGGCGATGACAGCGACGCTCATCGGCGGTTTCGCCAGGACTGTCCAGCGGGTCGGCTGGACCGCGGCCCGGGTGACCGGCGCCGCGGCCGTGCTCGGCGCCGCGCTCGGGTGGATGGCCGGCCCGGCCCACGCCGCAGCCCCCGCGGCCGCCGGCCAGCTGACGCTGGTCCCCGCCCCGGGGTCCACCCTGTGGGTGGACGGGCGCCCCTACGCCGGGCAGGTGACCGTGGCCCCCGACGGGGCGGGCCTGGCGGTGGTCAACCGGGTCGGCTTCGAGGACTATGTGGCCGGCATCGGGGAGATGCCCTCCAGCTGGCCGGCGGCGGCCCTGCAGGCCCAGGCTGTGACGGCCCGCACCTACGCCCTGTGGACGATGCTCACGCACCCGGCCGGCCCCGGCGGGGGCCAGATCTGCGCCTCCGACTACTGCCAGGTGTACGTGGGCCTGGCCAAGTCCGAAAGTCCGGACGGCTCGGACTGGCTGGCCGCGGTGCAGGCGACACGCAGCCAGGTCCTCACCTACCAGGGGCGGATCATCGAGGCCGTCTACGGGTCCTCCGACGGGGGCCGGACGGTCTCCGGTGGCGTCCCGTGGCTGCCCTCGGTGCCCGACCCGGAGGACGCGCTGGCTCCCGAGCACCAGTGGGCGTGGAGCGCCCCGCTCGCAACCTTCGACCGGGTGCTCGACGTGCCGGCCGGGCGGACCCTGACCAGCCTGGTCAGCTCCCCGGCGGCCATCACCGAGACCCTCCGGGGGGCCGGCGGGTCCACCACGACCCGGACCGTCGACCCCGACACCTTCCACAGCCTGGTCAACGCCCGCATGTCCGCCCCGGCCGGCCTGGACCTGCCGCTGCCCTCGTGGCGGTACTCGGTGTCCACCTACGGCGCCGAGGTCCGCCTGGCCGGCTTCGGCGACGGCCAGGGGATGGGGATGAGCCAGTACGGGGCCCTCGGCAAGGCCGAGAAGGGCTACAGCACGGCCCAGATCCTGGGCGCCTACTACCCCGGGACGGACCTGACCACGCTGGGCCGCTCGGAGATGCCCACCGCCATCTCCGTAACCCTCGAGGACCAGGTCACCAGGGCGTCGCTGCAGGCGTCGGGCCCGGTGCGCATCGAAGGCCCCGACGGCCGGCCCGAGGGCGCCACCGCCGGGCCGGCCAGCTGGGAGGCCGAGCCGGGCGGCCCCGGGGTGGAGCTGTACCCCGAGCCGGGCGGGCCGCCCGGCACGGTGGCGGTGAGCGCCTCGTCAGCCCCACCGGCCCCCATAACCGCCCCCGCTCCGACCCCGGCCGGTCGCAGCGTCCCCGACCCCCGGGCCCCGCTCCAGGCTCCGGCCCGGCCCCCGGCCGCTCCGGTGGCGGCCTCCCCGACGGCCGGCGGAGCGGTCGCGGCCGAATCCGTGGCAGCCGCCTACCAGCCGCCCGCGGCCCCGGGCCGCCGCCCCACCGGGTGGGCGGCGGCGGCCCTGCTGTCCCTGATCGCGGTGACCGCGGCCTTCGCCCGGGTGGCCCAGCCGGGCCGGTGGTTGAGTGCCCGCCTGGTGGCCCGGCCGGTCGGGGCCCACTACCGGTCGGGACGGCGCCGACCGGGGCCGACTGCGAACCGCTAGCCCTTTTTCCTACTGTTGAGCCTGATGACCTTGGCGGCGGATCCGGTCAACGCTGGCGCGGCGCGCCCGGCGAGGCTGCGCCAGCTCCCCGGCCTGGACGGCCTCCGGGGGCTGGCCGTCGTCGCCGTGATCGTCTTCCACCTGAGCTCGTCGCTCCTGCCCGGCGGGTTCCTGGGGGTGGACATCTTCTTCGTCATCTCCGGCTACCTCATCACGTCGCTGCTCATGTCCGAGTGGGCGGCCACCTCCGGCATCTCCCTCCGGGCGTTCTGGGCCCGCCGGGCCAAACGCCTCCTGCCGGCTCTCGGGGTGCTGCTGGTGGCGGTCACCCTCCTGGCCGCCTGCCTGGCCCGCCACAGCCTGGCCCGCCTGCAGGTCGACGTGCCGGCGTCGATGTTCTACGTCATGAACTGGAGGCTGGTGTTCCAGCACCAGTCCTACGTGGCCTCCTTCGGGCGCCCGCCGCTGCTCCAGCACCTGTGGTCGCTGTCGGTGGAGGAGCAGTTCTACCTGCTGTGGCCCCTGGCCCTGCTGTTCCTGCGCCGTCGGTTGAGCAACAACCGCATAGCGGTGCTGGCCGCCGGCGGGGCGGCCCTCTCGGCCGCCCTGATGGCCGGTCTGTACACGCCGGGGCGGGACCCGTCCGGGGTGTATTTCAGCAGCGTCACCCACGCCGAGGGGCTCCTGATCGGATGCGCCCTGGCCGCGACGGTGCCGCCCTGGCGGATGGCCGCCACCGTCACCCCCGCGGCCCGCCGGCTGCTCGAGCGGACCGGGGCCGCGGCCCTGGCGGTGGTGCTGGTCGGCCTGATCGCCTTCGGCTTCTACTCGCCGGTCACCTACCGGGGCGGCATGCTCCTCGTGGACGTGGCCACCGCCGTGCTGGTCGCCACGGTGGCCCACCCGGCCAGCCGCCTGGGGCCGCTCCTCAGCCGCCAGCCGCTCAGGTGGGCCGGCCTGCGCTCCTACTCGCTGTACCTGTGGCACTGGCCGATCTTCCAGCTCACCCGGCCGGGGGTGGACGTCCCGGGACCCGGGTGGGCGGTGCTGGTCCTCCGGCTGGCCCTCACGGCGGCCGCGGCCGAGGCCTCCTACCGCTTCGTCGAGCAGCCGTGGCGGAGCGGCCGGGCCCTCTTCGCCCTGAAGGTGCGCCTGGCCAGTTGGTCGCAGCGCACCACCGCGGTGGCCGCCGCCGCGCCCCTCGCCGCCGTCGGTCTCATCCTGGCCACCGCTCCGGGCCCGGCCGAGCCGGCCATCCTGGCCGAGGGATCCACCCCGGCCGCCCGCCAGGTGCTGACCCGCTCCGTACCCGCTCCAGCGGCCGGCCCCTACCAGGAGCCGGCTCCCAGCCCCTGGTCGGGCACCATCACCGCATCAGGTCGCTGGCTGCGCCCCCACGGCCCGGCGAGCACCACCACCACGGCCCCGCCCCCCACCACCACCTCCACCTCTCCCCCCACCACGCCGCCCACGACCGCCCCCCCGGCGGCGGCGCCGGCCGTGCCGGCCAGCGCGGAGCCGGTGCTGGCCATCGGCGACTCGGTGCTGCTGGCCGCCAGCCCGGCGCTGACCGGCATGCTCGGGCCCCAGATCACCATCGACGCCCAGGTCGGCCGCCAGGTCACCGCCGGCCTGCAGCGGCTGGCCGCCTACCGGGCGAGCGGGGCTCTCAGCCACTACCACTCCGTGGTCATCGATCTGGGCACCAACGGGGCGTTCCGGCCGCAGGACTTCCAGCAGCTGGTCCAGCTGGTCGCCGGCGTACCCCGGGTGGTCGTCTACGACGTGCACGCGGCGCGCTCCTGGGCCCCCCTCAGCAACTCCACCATCGAGTCCGGGGTGGCCGCCCACCCCGGACAGATGGTGCTGGTCCACTGGAACAGCGCGGCGGGCGCGCCCAACGTGCTGTACCCCGACGGCATCCACCCCAACAGCACCGGCGATCAGGTCTACGCCCGCCTGCTGGGTGCCGCCCTGGCCGGAAACCCCTGACCGCCGGGGCGGGCCGGGGTCAGCGGCCGTCGGCGCCGGGGTCAGCCGCCGTCGGCGCCGGGGTCAGCCGCCGTCGGCGCCGGGGTCAGCCGCCGTCGGCGCCGGAGGCCAGCTCCTCCCGGATGACCCGGCGGAGCAGCTTGCCGGATTCGTTGTAGGGCATCTCCGAACGGAACTGGATGACCTGCGGCGCCCTCGTCGAACGCAGGCGGTCCGACACCCAGCGCCTCAGCTCCTCCGCACTGGCCCGCTCCCCGGGCTGCAGGACCACCGCCGCGGCCACCGCCTCCCCCCACTCGGGGTCGGGTATGCCGACCACGGCGGCGTCGGCCACCGCCGGGTGCTGCACCAGGGCGTCCTCGATCTCCCCCGGGGACAGGTTCTCCCCGCCCCGGACGATGACGTCGTCCAGCCGGCCGTCGAGGAACAGGAACCCCTCGCCGTCCACCCAGCCGGCGTCACGGGTGGGGAACCAGCCGTCGTCGGTGAGGGCGCGCCGCCCCAGGTACTCGCCGGCGACCTGCTCACCGCGGACCCAGATCTCTCCCCTCTCACCGGGCGGGACGTCCGAGCCGGCGGGGTCGCAGACGCGGACCTCCACCGACGGCAGGGGCCGGCCGACCGATCCCAGCCGGGCCCGCTCGCCGGGGTCGTCGCTGGCGACGGCCCGGCGGTGGTCCTCGGGTGTGAGCACGGCCACGGTGGAGCTGGTCTCGGTCAGGCCGTAGGCGTTGACGAAGGCCACGTCGGGGAGCACCTTCATGGCCCGTTCGATCACCTCCACCGGCATGCGCCCCCCGCCGTAGGACAGGTGGCGCAGCGATCCCAGGTCCGGGCCGGCCTCGGTGATCCGGTCGAGGATGCGACCGAGCATGGTGGGGACGACCATGGCCTGGGTGATCCGCTCCGACTCCACCGCCCGGACCCACTCGTCGGGGTCGAACCCCGGCAGGTAGAAGATCCGCCGTCCCCCGTAGAGCGATGACAGGATCGACGACACACCGGCGATGTGGTACGGCGGGACGCTCACCAACTGCGCTTCGTACTCGGCCGCTCCCAGGTACTCGACGCTGCCGATGATGTAGGAGACCAGGTGCCGGTGGCGCAGCACCGCGGCCTTGGGCTCGCCGGTGGTGCCGCTGGTGAAGAGCAGGACGGCCACCGCCTCGGGGTCGACCCAGGGCAGCTCTGCGGGAACCGGCGCCGGGTCGGCGGACGGCGGGGTGGCGGCCGGGGGGGCGCCGGCGGGCGGGGTGGCGGCCGGGGTGACGGCCGGCTTGGCGCCGATCCGGTCCAGGAACCCGCTCCGGGGCACCACCTCGAGGCCGTCCACCCCGGTGACCCGGTCGACCATGTCGTCGCCCACCACCGCCGTGCCCGGCACCCGGGCGAGTATGGACCGCAGCTGCTCCTCGGTGAGCCGGTAGTTGACCGGCACGAAAGGGATGCCGGCCAGAGCGGCCCCGAAGAAAGCCAGCGGCACGGCCTCGGAGTTGACATCCACCAGGACCACATGGCCGGCGCCGGACCCGCTGAACATCTCCGCCGCCCGCCGGGCCGCAGCCAGCACCCCGGCCGCCGCCATACCTCCCGAGCGCGACCCGAGCAGGACCCGGTCCCCGGCCCCCTCGGAAACCATCTCGAGCAGCATCGCCACGTTCATTCGATCCGTCGCCCTCCCACTGGACCAGAGAGAGGAAGGATACTTTGACCGCCTCCGGGCTTACGGCAAAAGGGCGTTCGGCCCTACTGGCCCAAACCGACCCTCCGTAGTTTGACCCATATGGCCGCCGCGGGCGGCCGGTCAGGAGGCAGCCGGATGAAGGCCATCGTCTACCACGGGCCGGGTCGGAAGTCCTGGGACGAGGTCCCCGACCCGGTGATCGAAGCCGATACCGACGCAGTGGTCCGGGTCGATTCGACCACCATCTGCGGGACCGACCTGCACATCCTCAAAGGCGACGTCCCCGAGGTGCAACCGGGACGGATCCTCGGCCACGAGGCCGTGGGCACGGTGGAGAGCGTGGGTTCGGGGGTACACCGGGTGAAGCCCGGCGACCGGGTCCTGGTCTCGTGCATCAGCTCCTGCGGCACCTGCCGCTTCTGCCGGGAGAGCAGGTACGGCCAGTGCCTGAGCGGCGGGGGGTGGATCCTCGGCCATCTCATCGACGGGACACAGGCGGAGTACGTGCGGGTGCCCTTCGCCGACACCTCCACGTACCTGGCCCCGCCCGGGGTGAGTGACGAGGCGCTGCTCATGGTGGCCGACATCCTCCCCACCGGCTACGAGGTCGGCGTGCTCAACGGCCAGGTCCGGCCGGGGGACGTGGTGGCCGTGGTCGGGGCCGGGCCGATCGGCCTGTCGGCCATCATGGGCAGCCGGCTCTACAGCCCGTCGCACATCGTGGCGGTGGACATGGCCGACGCCCGGCTCGAGGCAGCCAAGCAATTCGGCGCCGACATCATCGTCAACAACGCCAGGCAGGATCCCCTCGATGCGATCAAGAGCGTGACCGGAGGCCTCGGCGCCGACGTGGCCATTGAAGCTGTCGGAGTACCTGACACATTCGAGTTGGCGACCAAGCTGGTGCGCCCCGGAGGGCGCATCGCCAACATCGGCGTGCACGGTCGGCCGGCCATGCTCCACCTCGAGGACCTCTGGACCAGGGACGTCACGATCACCACCGGGTTGGTCGACGCCTACTCCACCGACACCTTCCTCAAGCTGCTCCGGGGACACCAGCTCGACGCCGAGCGCTTCGTCACCCACCGGTTCCATCTCGACGAGTTCGAGCGGGCCTACGACGTGTTCAGTCGGGCCGCAGAGACCAGCGCGTTGAAGGTGTTCGTGTCGAGGACGTGACCACCTCACCCAACGGGAGGCCCTCAGCCGACCCGGCACCGGCCGCACGGACGGCCCGGACAGAGGGCCGCACAGACGGCCCGGACAGACGGCAAGGAGAGACCATGACGGCCAAGCTGGTCGGAGCCAGCGTTTGGGAGGAGACGCTCTACGGGCATCTCACCACCCACGAGCAGGACGAACGGGAGCTGCTCATCGAGTACCAGCAGGCGGCCCAGCAGTCGCAGTCACCGGCGTTCGCCTACCTGGTATCGCTCATCGTGGAGGACGAGGTCCGCCACCACCGGCTCTTCGCCGACCTGGCCGAATCCCTGCGGGCCGACGCCGAGCTGCGGCCGGGGGAGCCCAGGATCCCCCGGCTCGACGGGTGGGGGCCCGACCCGTCGCGGATAGTCGAGCTGTCCGAGCGGCTGATCGACCACGAGCGCCAGGACCTCAGGCTGCTGCACCACCTGCGCCGGGAGATGAACGACGTGTCCGACACCACCCTCTGGGATCTCCTGGTCCGCCTGATGGAGGCGGACACCACCAAGCACATCGAGATCCTCGAGTTCGCCCGGCGCCACGCCCGGCGCACCCGGCACTGACCGGCCACCGCCACCCAGAAGGCCACCCAGAAGGAGAAATTCCATGGCAGAACAGAGGCACAACAAGGTCGTCGTGGGATACGACGGCTCGGACGGGTCCCGGGCGGCCCTCATGTGGGCGGCCGAGGAAGCGAGCTTCCGGCACTGGCCGCTGGAGGCGGTGCGGGCCTGGACGCCCGGCGAGTTCGGCACCGACGAGGAGCTGAGCGACTACACGCAGACCCACCTGGAGAAGGAGGTGTCGGAGGCCCTGACCGGGCGGGACGTGGCCTGGACCGCGGTAGCGGAGCGGGGCGCGGCCGGCAAGGTCCTCCAGGAGCGGGCGGCGGACGCCCAGATGGTCGTGGTCGGCTCCCGGGGTCACGGCGCGCTGAGCGGACTGCTGCTCGGGTCGGTGAGCACCCACGTGGCCACCCACTCGGGGGCCGCCGTGGTGGTCATCGTCAAGGAGGCGGTCTGAGTAGTGGCCCCCGCTGAACCGGCCGCGGTGCGGACCATCGTGGTCGGGGTGGACGGCTCGGCCAACAGCCGGGCGGCGGTCGGATGGGCCGCCCGGCTGGCGGTCGGGCTCGGGGCCGAGGTGGTGGCGGTGCACGCCCTCGGACTCCTGGAACGCCTCGAGCCGGGAGAGGAGCCGGCCCCCGCGGAGGGGCACCTCGAGCGCATCGAGGAGCTGTTCAGCCGGGAGTGGTGCGAGCCGTTGAGGACGGCGGGCGTGGCGCACCGGCGGGAGCTGCGTTACGGACCGCCGGTGCAAACCCTGCTCGACGCGGCCGACGCCGGAGGAGCCGACCTGCTGGTGGTGGGCAGCCGGGGCTGCGGCGGGTCCAGCGCCCTGCTGCTCGGGAGCACCAGCAGCAGGCTGGCCAACTCGTCGGCCCGGCCGGTGCTGATAGTGCCCCTGGCAGTGGCGGGACCGCCGGGCTGAGCGAAGTCGAGATCCCGGCCGGCCCGGCGGGAGCGGTCGGGTGGCGGCCACCGTCGGGGCGGGCGGGCCGGCGGGCGGCGGTTATCAGGGGCTCGGCCGCGACCGCAGCGGGGGCGGCGGTCGCGGGCCGGAGGGGCGGGCAGCCGCAGCGGGGGCGGGCGGCCGCCCGGCCCCTCGCACCGGCGCGAACTGTTCACTGGATGGGTCCCGGCGAACCCGGTGAACAGTTGAGGGTGCTATCTGGGGGGTCAACTGTTCACGGAAAAAAGGGACGGCCGGGTCCGCTGAACAGTTGAGGGGGCTAATACGGGGGTCAACTGTTCACAGGGAACCGTGGTGCACATCCGGTGAACAGTTCGCGTCGGCCTCAGCGTCGGCCTCGCGTCGCCCCCGGTGCGGCCGCACCCGGGGCGGCGGGGGCGGGCCGGGCGCGTCAGGCGTGGCGGCCGGCGGAAACGGCCCCGCTGACCGGGGCGATGCGCGGGCCGGCCAGGCCGGGCGGGATGATCACCACCGGGCAGTGGGCCTGGGAGACCAGACCCTTGCTCACCGAGCCGAGCAGGGAGCTGCGAACCGACCCGTGCCCGTGGCTGCCCACCACCAGCATGGCGGCATTGGCCGAGATCTCGGCCAGTGCCCCGGCCGGTGAACCCTCGACCAGCCAGGTGAGGACCGTCACCCCCGACGCCCGGGCCCGGCGGGCCGACTGCTCCAGGACGTGGCGGCCGGCGGTGTAGGGATCGTTCTGGCCGAAGAGGGACATGGGGCTGTTGACCACACTCGAGCTCCAGTGCCACACGTTGACCAGGAGCAGCTGCCTGGCGCTGCGCACGGCCTCGGCGGCGGCCCAGTCCAGGGCCGCATCGCTGTACTCCGAGGCGTCCACGCCCACCACGATGGTGTCACGGTCCACTTTGGTCATGGTGCTGTACCTCCCGCGGTTCTCCCTACCTGACAGCCTGCTGCGCCCGACCGCCGGCCGATACGGTCGAATGTCACCATCCGCCCGGCAGCTGACTTTGGACCCTGCCGTAGGGCACGGAGGGAGCGGATGATCGGGGCGTGGAGGAGTTCCAGGCGCGCCAGACCCACGTGTCCCGCCTGATCTTCACGGCCGAGCGGGTCTACAAGGTGAAGCGCCCGGTCCGCTTCGGCTTCCTCGACTTCTCCACGGTAGAGGGGCGCCGCCAGGCGTGCCGGGACGAGGTGGAGCTGAACCGCCGGTTGGCCCCCGACGTGTACGAGGGCGTCGGGGAGTACACCGGGCCCGACGGGCGGAGCGAACCGGTGGTGGTGATGCGCCGCCTGCCCGACAGCCGGCGCCTGTCGGTGCTGGTCCGGCGGGACCACCCGGCGCTGGTCTCGATGCTCACCGAAGTGGCGGCCACGCTGGCCGGTTTCCACATGCGGGCCCGGCGGGGCGGCGACATCGACCGGGACTGCACCGCAGCGGCCCAGAACGAGCTGTGGATGACCAACCTGGACGAGCTGCGGGTGCTCGGCCGGGACGTCGTCGACCCGGAGGCCGTCGACGCGGCCTGGGAGGAGGCCACCATGTACATCGCCGGCCGGGGGCTGCTCTTCGACGAGCGCATCGCCCGGGGGGCGGCCGTCGACGGGCACGGGGACCTCATGTGCGATGACACCTTCGCCCTCGACGACGGACCCCGCATCCTGGACTGCCTGGAGTTCGACCCCCGGATGCGCCACGTCGACGGCCTCCTCGACGTGGCCTCGCTGGCCATGGACCTGGAGCACCTGGGCCGCCCGGATCTGGCGGTCACGTTCCTCGGGGCCTACCGGGAGCTGTCCGGCGACGACTGGCCGGACTCGCTCGCCCACCTCTACATCGCCTACCGGGCGACGGTGAGGGCCAAGGTGGCGGCCATATCGGCCGCCGACGGGGATCGCTGGAACCGGGCCGAGGTGGACCGGGCCCGGGCCCTCCTGGCCCAGGCGGTGGCCCACCTGAGAAGGGCCACGGTGCGGCTGGTCGTCGTCGGCGGGCTCCCCGGAACCGGCAAGACCACGCTGGCCCACCGACTGGCGATGGCCACCGGCTGGCCGGTCCTGTCATCGGACGTGGTGCGCAAGCGGCTGGCCGGACTCGATCCCGAGGCCGACGCATCGGCGGCCTTCGGTGCCGGCATCTACTCCGACGTGATGACCGCCACCGTCTACGAGGCGCTCCTGGAGGAGGCCGAGCTCCACCTGGTTCTCGGCCGGTCGGTGATCGTCGACGCGTCGTGGATCCGCCAGTGCTGGCGCGACGCCGCCCGGGAGGTGGCCGAGCGCAGCCTGGCGGAGTACCTGCCCATCCGGTGCCGGGTACCGGAGGACGTGGCCCGGGCCCGGATAAGCCGGCGGGCCCGGGCCGGGGCGCAGCCCTCCGACGCCACCGCGTCCATCCACGACGAGATGGCGACGGCCCTCGAGCCGTGGACCGACGCCGTCAGCGTCGACACCTCCGCCGGGGTGGAGGAGCCCCTGCAGGTCATCCTGGAGGCCATCAACCAGGGGGACTGACCGCCCGGCGACGCCGCCCCGGAGCCCCGGCGACCGGGCCCGCCGACCGGGGCGCGGGGCGCGCCGGGGCGCCGCCCGGAAAGGGGCGGCGCAGCGGCGGACTGGCCTGCGGGGTCAGGCGGTGATGGGGATCTTCTTGGCCGCGGCCTTGGTCTCGGGCCGCTTCGGCATGGCGACCTTGACCTCCAGCACGCCGTCCCGGTAGCTGGCGGTGATGTCGGACTGGGTGGCGCCCTCGGGCAGCTGCAGGTGCCGGTGGAACGACCCGTAGCGGAACTCGCGGTGGAAGTAGTCCTTCTCCTGCCTGGTCTCCTCCTCGCGGCGCTCCGCCTCGATGTTCAACACGTCGTCCTCGACGGTGATCTGCACGTCGCGCTCGGGGTCCACCCCCGGGATCTCAGCCTTGATCACCAGGTTCCCGTCCGCCTGGAACTCCTCCACCTGGAGCAGGTTTCCGAAGGTCCCCGGCCACATGAGCATGGGCCTGTGCAACAGG
>JAKAXN010000549.1 GCA_021816565.1 Actinomycetes bacterium | reverse complement strand
CAGATCGCCCTGATCGCCGCCATCGCCAGCTTCATCGGCGCCGGCCTCATGCTGATCCTGTCGGTCCTCGGCTTCTGGCACCTGCGCCAGGTCAGCCCCCAAGAGGAGCTGCTGGGCAAGCACATAGCGACCCCCACCACGGCGGCCAGCGCCGCCTGAGCGCCGGCGAGAGCCCCATACGGAGCGACCCGGGAGTCAACTCCCGGGTCGCTCCGCGTCCGGGCGGCGGATAGTTTCTCCCGCAACCGCCCCCCTCGGGGATACTTTTTACAGTCATGGAAGGCGTGGTCGGATCGTGACGGGGCCGCACACCGCGATGGCGGTGACCCTGGCCCTCGGCGCGGCGGCGGCCTTTGCGGTGTCCAACGTGGCCCAGATGGACGCGGTACGGCGCCAGCCGGCCGGACGGCGGACCGTCGGCGGCTCCCAGGTGGATCCCGGACTGGTGGTGCGGGCGGCCCGGGACCCCCTGTGGCTGGCCGGGCTGGCGGCGTCGATCATCGGCTTCGGCCTGGAGGCCACCGCCCTGTCGGTGGCCCCCGTGGTGCTGGTGCAACCGTTGATCGTGGCCGAGCTCCCCTTCGCCCTGCCCCTGGCGGCGTTCCTGGCCGGGAAGCGGCTGGGGTTCCGGGAGTGGTCCGGGATCGTGCTGGTGACGGCCGGGCTGGCCACGGTGGTCACGACCATCCACCCGGCGGACACCCTCATCGCCGCCGGCCCGGTCGTGTGGCTGGTGCTGTTCGCGGCGGTGGGCCTGGCCGTGGCCGGCCTGGTGGGGCTCACCGGCCGGGCCACCGGGGTGGCCCGGACCAGCGCCCTGGCTGCGGCCGCCGGGTTCACCTTCGGGCTGCTGTCGGTGGTCACCAAGGCCACCACCCACCAGTTCGCCACCCGGGGCCTGGGGGCCCTGGGCACCTGGCAGCCGTGGGCCCTGGCGATCATCGGGATGGTGGGCATGTCGCTGGCCCAGAACACCTACCGGGCCGGCCCCCTGGCCGTGTCCCTGCCCCTCCTCGACATCGGTGAGCCGCTGGCCGGCTCGGTCATCGCCATCGTCGCCTTCGGGGAGGGCCTCGGCCACCTGGGCCCGGCCGGGATGGTCGCCTTCGCGGTGGGCCTGGCGTGCATCGGTTCGGGGGTGGCGGTGCTGGACCGCTCCCCGCTGGTGCAGGCCGCCCAGGCCGCCCAGACGGCGCGCGTCGAGCAGAGCGCCCTCAGCGCCCGGTCGGAGCCGTCGGCCCTCAACTGCTCCTAGCGGCCGCCCCCGGCTCAGCCGGTGACCGGTGCCCGGCTCAGCCGGTGACCGGTGCCCGGCTCAGCCGGTGACGGTGACGAGCGACCCGAGGGTCATGTACGGCCACACGAGCTTGCCCACCGCGTACGAGACCTCCAGGCAGCCCAGGCTCTGGGGCGACCCGTAGTAGCTGCGGGCGATGTAGTGGATGGCGTCACCGCCGTGGAAGTACGCCACCCACGCCACCGGGTCGGCGTACTTGCTGCCGTCGGGGTTGGTGCCGCGCATGATCTGGGTGGCCAGCCGCTCGTACACCGGGTAGGTGCCGTCCTGGGTGGGCGACTGGGGGATCCCGGTGTTGGTGCCGCTCGTCGAGACCACCGTCCCGTTGTGCCAGACGGTGAGGGTCTCCGGGGTGGTCTTCTGGGCCAGGGCGTAGCTGTATCCGTGCTGGTTGAGCGGGGGGGACGCGCTGGTGGTGGCCGCCACCAGCGCCGACCACACCTGGGCCCCGGCTATGCCGTCGGTGGTGAGGCCGTGGTCCGCCTCGAAGGCCATGACCGCCCCCTGGGTCATCACCGTGTACTGGCCCGGCACCCAGGTGGCGGCCAGGGTGGGCGGCGGCGACGCCCAGGTCCAGGTGAACTGCCCGGTGGGCGGGTGGAAGATCTCCTCGGCCGGGGTGGCCGGGCCGCCCCCCGGGGCGGTCGGCGTCTGGCCGGGGGTGGGGGTCCAGCTGAGCGGCAGGTAGCCCAGAAGGGCCAGCAGCTGCTGCAGGCGCATGACCGAGCCCACACCGGTGGTGAAGCTCCAGGTGCGGGTGGCCCCGAGGGGGGAGGTGGCGGCCGAGCGCAGCGACGCCGGCACGGTCACCGTGTAGGTCGTGGAAGGGGCGAAGGCCCCGTTGGGGGCGAACTGCAGCTGGTCCCCCGAGGCGGTCCAGGTGCCGTCGATCGACGGGGAGATGGTGGGCAGGCCGGCCGCGGTGTCCACCGGGGCGCTGGTGGTGATGACCAGCGGGGCGCTGCCGTCCACGCCCTTGGCCCCGGAGGCCGGCGTGGTGGTACTGATCTGGAGGGCCGGCTTCGGAGCGACCGTGGTGGTCGTGCTGGCCGGCGCGCGGCCGTGGCCGGGCCGGTTGTCGGCAGCGGACGGCTGGGCGTGCAGGGCGATCACCACCCCACCGGCGGCCAGAACGGCGACGCCCATCCCCCCCGCGGCGATGGGGATGTAACTGCGCCGGTGACTGAAGTGCTTGGCCATAGGAACCCGCCCTCAGCCTAAACAGCCGCGGGGCCGTCCCGGCGTCGCGGTGGCCCTTTTACACGAAACCGACAACTTGATGGGGGATGTAGGGCTCCTCCAGCCGCTCGATCTCCTCCGCGGAGAGCTCCAGGCCGGTGGCGGCCACGGCGTCGTCGAGGTGGTGGGGCTTGGTGGCGCCGATGATCGGCGCGCTCACGAACGGTTTGGCCAGCATCCACGCCAGGGCCACCTGGGCCATGGGCACCCCCCTCTGCCCGGCCACCTCGGCCACCCGCTGCACCACGGTCCGGTCCGAGGAGTCCGGGTCGTAGAGGCGACTGCCGAACGCATCGGTCTCCGAACGCCGGGTGCTCTCGTCCCAGCCCCGGGTCAGGCGACCCCGGGCCAGCGGGCTCCAGGGGATGACGGCCACGCCCTGATCGGCGCACAGGGGCATCATCTCCCGCTCCTCCTCCCGGTACAGCAGGTTGTAGTGGTTCTGCATGGTGGCGAAGCGGGTCCAGCCGTGCAGGTCGGCCAGGTACAGGGCCTTGGCGAACTGCCAGGCGTACATGGACGACGCCCCGATGTAGCGGACCTTCCCGGCCCTGACCACGTCATGGAGGGCTTCGAGGGTCTCTTCCAGCGGGGTGTGATGGTCGAACCGGTGAATTTGGTACAGATCCACGTAATCGGTGCCCAGGCGGCG
>JAKAXN010000548.1 GCA_021816565.1 Actinomycetes bacterium | reverse complement strand
ATGTGGCTCTCGGGGATCGGGCCGAACACCCGGCTGTCGAGCGAATCCCCCCGGTTGTCGCCCATCACGAACACGTGGCCGGCCGGCACGGTGAGCGGCCCGAAGGAGGAGGTCACGGTGCCTTTGGGGAGGTACGGCTCCACCAGCAGCTCCCCGTTGATGTAGACGTGGCCGTTGCGGCCCTCGATGCGATCCCCGGGCAGGCCGATGACCCGCTTTATGAGGACGGTCTGGTCCTGGGCGAAGCCCAGGGCCACGCCGATGTCGTGGACCCCCCGGACCAGCAGGTTCGACGGCTGGGCCACCGGCGGCTCGACGCCCGGCGGGGACTTGAACACCACGATGTCGCCCCGGTGCACCCGGTGCAGGTCGTAGGCCAGGCGGGACACCACCACCCGGTCGTTGATCTCCAGCTGGGGGATCATCGAGCCGGACGGGATCCAGTACGCCTGGGCCACGAAGGTGCGCACGACGATGGCCACCGCCACGGCCAGCGCCAGGATCAGCCCGTCCTCCCCCAACCGGCGCTTCCAGCCCCGGGGCGGTTTCCGGTCCCGGTCGGATCCAGGGCCGGCCGGGTCAGGGGCCGCCGGGTCAGGGCCGGCCGGGTCAGGGCAGGGAGCGGACCCGTCCGGGCGGAGGGCCGGGCCAGCAACCATGCGGGCGACTCTAGGGGGACACGGGCCGCCGGACCGGGCAGGCGGGCGGCCCCCGATGGGAACCCCGGGTCGGGTGGCGCCCTACCGGGCCTCTCCCACCCGGCTCTCCGCCGGCCTCACTTGGTGGTGGGCTGGCGCTTCTCCTTGATCTTGGCCGCCTTACCGGTCCGGTCGCGGAGGTAGTACAGCTTGGCCCGCCGGACGTCGCCGCGGGTCACCACCTCGATCTTGGCGATCACCGGGGAGTGGACCGGGAAGGTCCGCTCCACCCCGACGCCGAAGCTCATCTTGCGGACCGTGAAGGTCTCCTGCAGCCCCGACCCCTGGCGGCGGATCACCGCGCCCTGGAAGATCTGGACCCGCTCCCGGTTACCCTCGACCACCCGGACGTGCACCTTCAAGGTGTCGCCGGGAGCGAAATCAGGGACGTCGTCGCGCAGGCTGTCGCGGTCTACCAGGTCGGTCGGTTTCATGACGGGATGCTCCTGCAGGGCTCGGAAGACGCGTCGGCAACGGCCGCGCGAGCGGGCAGTTCAGAATAGTTCCTGCGGGCCGGCTGCGAAACTCGGGCCCGGGAGGCCGCTATCCCGGCTCGGGGGCGGCCCCCCCGGCGGCCAGGCCGAACTCGGCCATCAGCCGCCGCTCGGGACCGCTCAGCCCGCCCCGGGCGGCCATCAGATCGGGGCGGCGCTCCAGGGTCCGGGCCAGCGCCTGGGCCCGCCGCCACCGCTCGACCCGGCCGTGGTCACCGCTACGCAGGACCTCGGGCACCTCCCACCCCCGGAACTCCGCCGGCCGGGTGTACTGCGGGTACTCCAGCAGGCCGGCCGAGAAACTCTCCTCGCCGGCGGAGTCGGCGTTGCCCATCACCCCCGGCACCAGCCGGGCCACCGCCTCGATCACCGCCAGGGCCGCCACCTCCCCTCCGGCCAGGACGAAGTCCCCGAGGGACAGCTCCCCGTCGACGAGGTGGTCGACCACCCGCTGGTCCACGCCCTCGTAGCGGCCGCAGAGCAGGGAGAACCCCCCGGACCCCGACAGCTCGGTGGCCCACTCCTGATCGAAGCGCCGACCGGCGGGACCGAGCATGAGCAGCGGTCGGGGCGGGTCCGCGGCCTCCACCACGTTGAACAGCGGTTCGGGCATCAGCACCATCCCCGCTCCCCCGCCGAAGGGGGCGTCGTCCACCGAGCGGTGCACGTCGGTGGTGCCCGAGCGCAGATCGTGGACCCGGATGTCGAGCAGGCCGTCCCGGCCGGCCTTGCCGATCAGGCTGGCCCGGGTCCAGGGGGCCACCAGGTCGGGGAAGATGGTGAATACGTCGATGCGCAACGCGTCGCCCGGGCCCCTCACGGGTCCAGCAGGCCGGGCGGGCCGTCGACCACCAGCCGTCCCGACTCGGTCGACACGAAGGTGAGGGGGATCACCCTCCCGTCGGCCAGCACCAGCAGGTCGCTGGCCGGGTTGGCCTCCACCGCCTCGACCGTCCCCACCACGGCGCCCGAGGTGTCGAACAGCTCGGAGCCCACCATCTCGTGCACCCACATGGCCCCTTCGACCTCGAGGGGCGGGGCCTGCAGCACCGCGCCGCGCAGGGCGTCGGCGTCCTCCCGGGTGGACACCCCGGAGAACGCGACCAGCCACCGGGCCCGGCCGCCCACCCCGGGCAGGGGCGAGGCCGCGGTGATCTCCAGGTCGCGCTCAGCGGAATGGAGGTGGGCGCCCCGAGCGACGCGCTCGGTGCGGTTGGTCCACAGCTCCACCACGACCTGACCCTTGAGGCCGTGGGGCTTGACCACCCGGCCGACGTCGAGCAAGCGGCCGGCTACTAGTCGACGATGTCGACGAAGACGTCCACGCCCTCGCGGGCGCCGGCGGCGCGCACCACGCTGCGGATGGACTGGGCGACCCGGCCGCGACGGCCGATGACCTTGCCCATGTCGTCGGGGGCGACGTGGAGCGACAGCTTGATGCCCTGGCGGTTCTCGCTGGTCTCGATGCTCACCGCCGCCGGGTCGTCGACCAGGCGGGCGGCCAGGAACGCCAGCACCGCCTTGGCCCGGCCCCCGTCGAGCGCGTCGTCACCCCAGTCGTCGACACCGCCGTCGAGGGTCTCCCCGCTGTCGGCTGTCGGGGTGTCGGTCACGAGGAGGCGCCCGACTCGGCCTCGGCCGCGGCGGCCGTCTTCAGAAGGCGGGCCACGGTCTCGGTGGGCTGGGCGCCGTTGCGCAGCCAGCGCTCCACCTTGGCGGAGTCGATGACGACCCGGCTGGGTTCGGCCCGGGGCTCGTAGGTGCCCAGGATCTCGATGAAACGGCCGTCACGCGGCGAGCGGCTGTCGGCAGCCACCAGACGGTAGACCGGCTGCTTCTTCTTACCCATCCGCATGAGACGGAGTTTGACGGCCATGTTGGTTCAGCTCTCTATCTGTTCTGTGTGGGGTGGGCGCCTCAACGGCGCTTCTTCTTCTTCGGGTTTACGCGCTTGCCGCCGGAGGTGGCCCGGCGGGCGGCCCGGCCGGCCAGACCCGGCATG
>JAKAXN010000547.1 GCA_021816565.1 Actinomycetes bacterium | reverse complement strand
TCTGAAGAACCCGTTCTCCTGCGACGCCACGGCCCGCTGCTGCGACAGGGCGGCGAACTCGTCCATGTCCCGACGGGAGACGTTCTCGAGCTCCCGGACGTTCTCCGCGGTCTGGCCCATGGCGATGTAGACGTCGGGCAGGCCGGCCGGCGGCTGCCAGGACTCTCCGCCGCCCAGCGAGCGGGCCCCGCTGCGCTCCTCGGCCTGCTTGAACAGGGAGTTGTGGGTGTCGGGCATGCCGTCGGACATGCCCTGGCTGAACCGGCTGACGGCCTCCACCCCGGCGGCGACGAACACGTCGCCCTCGCCCGCCTTGATGGCGTGGGCGGCCATGCGGATGGTCTGCAGCGAGGACGAGCAGTAGCGGTTGACGGTGGTGCCGGGGGCGCCGGGCAGGTCGGCCAGCAGGGCCACCACCCGGGCCAGGTTGTATCCCGCCTCGCCGGCGGGCTGGCCGCAGCCCATGATCACGTCCTCGACCGTCGCGGGATCCAGCTGGGGGACCTTGGCCATCACGGCCTTGACGACCTGGGCGGCCATGTCGTCGGGGCGCAGGCTCACCAGGGAACCCTTGAAAGCCCGGCCGATGGGGCTGCGGGCGGTGGCGACGATTACGGCCTCGGGCATGCTTTCTCCCTTTTGTCAGTTCTGTTCGGGGGTCTGTCGGGGGGCCGGACTCTCTGCGGGCCCGGGCGGCCGGCGGCCGCGTGCGGAAAAGACCCACCCTGTTTCTACCCGACGGGGGGCCGGGCGTGCCGGGGCAGGCATTACCCTGGGATCATGACCGACCTCACGGTTAGCCCGGTCCACGCCGATCCGACCCTCGACGGCGACCACGAGCGGATGGCCCACATCGTGCTGGAGGGCTTCAAGCCGGAGGAAGGCGATTTCGTCTCGGCCGGACCCTCGGTGGTGGAGGGGCTGGTCAACGGCACGGCCGTCAAAGCCCTGTGCGGGAAGATCTGGGTGCCGTCGCGCGACCCCAAGCGCTACCCGGTGTGCCCGACCTGCAAGGAGATAGCCGAGTCCATGGGCTGGGACGTCCCGGCCACCTGAGCGCCGGCCCGCACCGGCCTCACACCGCCGGCGGGAAGGGGGCACCCTCGGCGATCATCCGCTGCAGGGCCATGATCCGGGCCGGGCGGCGCAGGCCGAGGGCTCCGACCAGCCGGCCCTGCCGGCCGTAGGCGACCACCAGGCGGTCGTCGTCCCAGGCCCCTTCCACCAGCGCGGTCTGGTCGCCGGCCGCGGCCTCACCCACGAACTGCAGCTTGATGCCGTGCTGGTCCGACCAGAAGTACGGGGTGGGCGCGTAGGGGTCGGCCTTGTCGCCGAGGAGGAGGCTGCGTCCGGCCGCCTCGCCGGCCTCGGTGGCGTTGGTCCAGTGCTCCACCCGGATGTGGCGGCCGTAGGCGGGGTGGGCCCACCTGGCCACGTCGCCGGCGGCCACCACGTCGGGCAGGGGGCGCCCGGCCCGCATGACCCGGAGCCTCTCGTCGCAGACGACCCCGTCGGCCACCTCCACCCCCGAGCCCTCCAGCCAGCCGGTGGCCGGGGCCACGCCCACGCCGACCACCACCACGTCGGCGTCGATCCGGCTGCCGTCGCTCATCACCACCGCCTCGGGACGGTCCCGCCCGGCGATGGTCTCGAAGGCCTGCCCGGCCCGCAGATCCAGGCCCTTGGCCAGATGCCACTGCATGACCGCCCGGCCCATGTCCGCGCCGAGGGCCCGCTCGAGGGGGACCGGCAGGGCCTCGATCACCACCACCGGCAGCCCGAGGGTGGCCGCGCTGCAGGCCACCTCCAGGCCGATGAACCCGGCCCCGATCACCGCCACCGACCGGGCCCGGCGCAGGTCGTCGCGAAGGGCGATGGCGTCGTCGAGGGTGCGCAGGTAGTGCACCCCCGGGCCCGGGGGGGCCGCCGGCAGGACCTTCGGGGCGGCGCCGGTGGCGATCACCAGCCCGTCGTAGGCCAGGTCCGATCCGCCGGCCAGCAGCACCCGGCGGCGGTCGGGGTCGAGGCCCACCGCGGCGGTTCCGGCCACGAACTCCAGGTCCAGCGACGCGTCGCAGGCGAGGGTGGTGGCGTCGGGCTCTATCTTGCCCGTGAGCACCTGCTTCGACAGGGGCGGGCGGTCATAGGGTCGGTGGTCCTCTTCGCCGACGACGGTTATGGTCCCCTCGTGCCCGGCCGCCCTCAGGCTCTCGGCGGCCCTCAGCCCGGCGAGGGAGGCTCCGACGATGACCACTCGGTCCCTGGCGATACGATCCGGCATCGGCCGACGATAACCGGGCGCCCGGCCGCCGGTCACGTGGCTGCGGGACCGCCCGGCGGCCCGGCCCGGTCGGCGGGCCGGCACGACCCGATGGAGAGCACGGCCCCATGAACTTCGACGACTGGTTCGCTGCCAACGTCCCGCCGGGCTGGCGGGCCAAGGGGCTCGAGGTGCTGGCCGATCCGGACGAGATCCTGGTGGTGGTGGACCTCGGCCCCCGGGCCGGGGCGGCGGCGCTCGAGCAGTTCCGGGAGGGGTCGCGCGAGGAGCGGATGGCGCTGGCGGCAGCCGCCGAGAGCGCCTTCGAGCGCAGGGTCTCCTGGGGGGCCCGCCGGGGCGGGGAGGTGGTGCTGTTCAGCACCACCTCGGTGCCGGTGATGACCCGGCTGCGTCTCCCGGAGCGGACCGTGCTCGACACGCTCATCGCGGCCGGGCTGGCCCGCACCCGCTCCGAGGCCCTGGCCTGGTGCGTGCGGCTGGTGGGGGAGAACGAGCGGGAGTGGCTGGGCGAGTTGCGGGCCGCGTTCGCTGCGGTGGAGGAGATCCGCCAGCGCGGCCCGCGCAGCCGCCGCCGCTGACGCCGCCCCCGGCCCACCCCTCGGTGGCCGGCCCACCCCTCGGTGGCCGGCCTACCCCTCGGTGGCCGGGAGGGAGTCCAGGGCCTGCGTGAGGGTGTTCCAGGCCAGGGTGGCGCACTTGATGCGCACCGGGAACTTGACCACACCCTGGAGGGCCTCGAGGTCACCCATCGACACCTCGGGCTCGCCCGGGGCCGACCCGTCGGACCCCTCGCCGTCGGAGTCGGCGCCGTCGAGGCGCTGCTCGTGGATGGACATCATGGCCTTGAACCGGCGGATGATGGCCCGGGCCTCGGGCAGGCTCTTGCCCTTGACCGCGGTCGACATCATCGACGCCGA
>JAKAXN010000546.1 GCA_021816565.1 Actinomycetes bacterium | reverse complement strand
AGGCCGACGGTGTCACCGGGGCCGACACCGTCGGCGGCCAGGGCGGCCGCCACGCGCTCGGCCTCGGCCAGCCACTCGGCGTAGGTCCAGCGCCCCTGCGGGGTGATCACCGCCACCGAGTCCGGGCGGGCCCCGGCCTGGGCCCGCAGCAGCCCGGTGAGGTGCGACGCGCCGAGCGCCACTGCGCCTTCTCCTGCCAGAGCCGTCACCGTCTCCTCCCACGTGCAGGGGGTGCACCGACCCCCGATACACTTCCAGTTGATGAAACTCTATTCGCATTCTCGATGGAGCGGTCTTGACTGAGGGCGGCTCCGGCCGGCGGGGAGGCTGAGATCAGATGGTCATCACCGACTCGAGCGGGGACCGTTTCTCCCGCATCTTCGACGTCCTCGAGCTGCTGGTCGGTCACAGCCGGGGCCTGACGCTCACCGAGATCGTCAACCACCTGGGCCTGCCGACGAGCAGCGCCCACAACCTCCTGCAGCGGATGGTCGCGGCCGAGGTGGTGACCATGACCGAGGACCTGCGCTACGGGATAGGGGCGCGCGCCGTGCGGCTCGGGATCCGGATCGTCGGCGAGCTCGACGTCAAGTCCGCGGCCCGCCGGGCTCTGCAGGATCTGGCCCGTGAGACCGGCGAGGACGTGTACCTGGCCATGCGGATAGGCAGCCGGGTGTCGTATGTCGACCGGGTGGAGGGCAACCGGATGGTGAGCGTCGACATCCGGCTGGGCCAGACGCTGTTCCTCCACGCCACCTCGGTCGGCAAGCTCTTCGCCGCGCACACCCCGCAGCTGCAGAAGCAGCTCTTCGCCGGTGACCGGCCCCGCCTCACCGCTCACACCCTGGTCGGCGAGGACGAGCTCGAGCGGGAGTTCGACCGGGTCCGCAAGTCGGGTTACGCGGTGAGCCGGGAGGAGGCCATCCCCGGCATCGTGGGCCTGGCGGTGCCGGTCTACGACGCCGAGAGCGAGCTGGTGGCGGCCCTCCACGTCTCGGCGCTCAGCGCGCAGCTGACCAAGGCCCGGGAGCGGCAGCTGGTGGCGTCGGCCACGGCCGCAGCCGCCCACATAGAGCGGGAGCTGGGCCGGCTCCAGGAGGCCGCCACCCGCCGGGGCCGAGACGTCACCACCGCCGGCTGAGCGCCCCGGCCCGACGGCAGTGACGGCCGGGGGTCTCAGCACGCCCTCCCCGAACCGAGCTGCTCCGAGAGCCACGGGCGGAAAGCCGGGTCGGCCAACGCGATCAGCCGGCGTCCCCGCTCCTCGAGCGGCACGCCGCGCAGGTCGGCCACGCCGTGCTCGGTGACGATCAGATCGGCGTCGCTTCGCGCCGTGGTCACCACCCCGTCGCCCAGCCTGGCCACGATGCGCGACCGCTCCCCCCGCTTGGCCGTGGAGGCCAGCGCGATGACCGAGCGTCCCCCCAGCATGGCGTGGCGGACGAAGTCCACCTGACCGCCCACCGCCCCGATGTGGCGGCCGCCGATGGTCTCGGCGTTGACCTGGCCGGTGAGGTCCACCTCCACCGCCGAGTTGATCGCCACCAGACCCGACAGGCCGGCCAGCACCCGGGGGTCGTGGGTATACGACACCGGCCGCAGCTCGACCGCCGGATTGTCGGCTACGTAGTCGTAGAGGGCCCGCGACCCCACGACCGAGGCGGTCACCGACGTACCCTCGTCGCGGCCCTTGTGGCGGTTGGTGAGCGCCCCCGACTCGTTGAGCCCGACGAACCAGTCGCCGATCGCCCCGCAGTGCAGCCCCAGCTCCCGCTTGGCCTGCAGCGCCCGGGCCACGGCCGGGGCGATCGAGCCGACACCGAGCTGCACGGTGGCCCGGTCCGGGATCAGCGCCGCCACCCGCTCCGCCACCGCCTCGTCGGTCGGGCTGATCGGCCCGGCGGCCACCGTCACCGGCTCGCGCGAGGTGCGGATGACGACGTCGAGCTCGTCGGGGCGGACGCGGGTGTCGCCCCGGGTGGCCGGGACCCGGTCGTTGACCTCGGCGATCACGACCCGGGCCGCGGCCATGGCGGCGCGCAGCCAGTCCGCGACCAGGCCGAGGGAGTGGCAGCCGTCGGGGCCGGCCGGGCTGACCTGGAGCAGCACCACGTCGACGGGGATCCGGCGGCTGGCGATCAGGGCCGGGATGGCCGATACGTGGCAGGGGATCACGTCCATCGATCCGCTGCGGGCCAGCGGGGCGTTGGTGCCGATCCCACCGATGCCGGCCATTCGGAGGAAGTCGCCGTGCTCGGGCTTGACGACCCCCGAGTACGACGCCCCGAGGAACACCCGCAGCGGCCCGAGGGCGGCCCGCTGCTCCACCACCGCTTCGACCAGAGTGAGCGGCTCGCCGGCCCCCTGGCCCCACACCAGCGTGTCGCCGGGCCTCACGTAGGGGGCCAGGTCGATGGCCTGCGCGGCGTCGGGCAGGGCGGTCAAAGGAAGCTCCAGCCGGGCCGGCCGGCCCGGCAACTCTCGTAGGCGATGGGATCGATGGTCTGGTATATACCGAGCACCTGTTCGTCGCCGCAGGTCACCCGGCACAGGTGCTCGTCGAGCCCCGAGAGGCGGGCCCGGACCGCGGCCCGGCTCAGGTCCTCGGTCTCCCCCTGCACCGCCGGCGGCCCGGCCCAGGCGCCCTGGTGGATGTCCAGGTCCGGGGTGCCGCCGTACATCCCGCAGCGCAGGTAGGCGGTCTGCAACCCGACCCGCTCGTAGTGGGCGGAGCGGGTCTCGCCGTTGGCCAGGGGGTACTCGACGACTCCCTCGACGAAGATGTGGGTGTCGGGCTCGAAGCGCAGGCGCCGGGTCGGCTTGCCCACCCGCAGCGATCCCGGTTCGGGCGCGCCGAACGGGTAGAAGACCCGGTCCCCCCACAGCTTCCAGGTCGGGAAGGCGACGAAGGCGTTGCCCGAAACCCCGACGTGCAGCCGGCCCCCGAGGGAGAGCGCCGGTCCGCCGACGCCCCGGCCGGTGCCCCAGTGCCGGTCCCGGGTGCCGACCGACCCCGGCCCGAGCTCGATCCGCTCACCGCGGAGCTCGACGTGTCCGGAGACGTCACCGAAACCCTCGAAGCCGGTCGTGACGTCGTTGCGCCGCCCGGGGGGTGTGCCCCCGGCCAGGTCCGACAGCGGCTCGCGGAATACCTGGCGGGTGGTGTCGCGGAAGGTGATGTCGAAGCTCACTCCCTGG
>JAKAXN010000545.1 GCA_021816565.1 Actinomycetes bacterium | reverse complement strand
CCTGGTCACCGACGGCGGCGGCATGACCTGCCACGCCGCCATCGTCAGCCGGGAGCTCGGGGTGCCCTGCGTGGTGGGTACCAGGAACGCCACCACCGTCCTGCGCAGCGGGGAGCGGGTCACCGTAGACGGCGGCCGGGGCAAGGTCTTCGAGGGTGGCCTGCTCGGGGCCCTACCCGCGGTGGCGGCGTTGACCTCGCCGCCGGTGGCGGCGCCGGCCGCGGAGGTGCCGACCTCCACCCTGCTGTATGTCAACCTGGCCATGGCCGGCCACGCCCAGGAGGCGGCGGCCATGCCGGTCGACGGGGTGGGGCTGCTGCGGGCCGAGTTCATGATCACCGACGCCCTCAGAGGCGAGCACCCCCGCAAGCTGCTGGCCGAGGGCCGGCGGGCCGAGCTGGTGGACGCCATGACCGCGTCGCTGCTGCAGGTCACCCGGGCCTTCGCCCCTCGGCCGGTCGTGTACCGGACCATCGATTTCCGGACCAACGAGTTCCGGGGACTGCGCGGAGGCGACGAGTACGAGCCGCCCGAGGACAACCCGATGATCGGCTACCGCGGCTGCTTCCGCTACGTCAAGGAGCCGGAGCTGTTCATGGTGGAGACCGAGATCCTGGCCCGGGTCCGGGAGGAGACCCCGAACCTCCATCTCATGATCCCCTTCGTGCGCACCAGATGGGAGCTCGAGGAGTGCCTCGATCTGATCGACCGCAGCCCGCTGGGCCGGCAGCGGGGCCTGCACCGGTGGGTGATGGCCGAGGTGCCGTCGGTCGCCTACCGCATCCCCGAGTACGCCGCCCTCGGCATAGACGGGGTGTCGATCGGATCCAACGACCTGACCCAGCTGATGCTCGGCGTGGACCGCGACTCGGAGACCTGCGCCGAGCTGTTCGACGAGGCCGACGCCGCCGTGCTCGACGCCATCGAGCGGATCGTGACGGCCAGCCGGCAGGCCGGCATCACCTGCTCCCTGTGCGGCCAGGCCCCGAGCAACCGCCCCGACTTCGCCGAGCACCTGGTCCGGTTCGGGATCACCTCGGTGTCGGTCGACCCGGCCGCCGTGCCGGCCGCCCGTTCCGCCATCGCCCGGGCCGAGCAGCGCCTGGTGCTGGAGGCCGCCCACCGGTCCCTCGCCTCCCGGCCACCCGGCCGGCCGCCGGCGGGCGGAGCCGGCCCTGACCGGGGCGCGCCGTGAACCGCCGGCCGCGTGAGCGGACACCAGGAAGGAGCCGTCCAGCCATGTCCCCCTCCGAGCAGACCAAGATCTTCCCCGCCACCTCCCTGGCCGAGCCCCGCCCGCTCCCGTTCCTGCCGGTGCTGGTGCGCGACGTGATGACGGCCGATCCGGTGTCGGTGGAGCCGACGGCCACGGTCAAGGACATCGCCCACCTGCTGCTCACCCACGACATCCGCTCGGTGCCGGTGGTCGACATGGGCGACCGGATCGTCGGCGTGGTGGGGGAGGCCGACCTGATCAGCCGGGCCGGCTACCCCGCGGTGAGGAACCGGCACCTGGCCGGGCTGCTCGACGACACCCTCGTGGAGCACCGCCGGCACTGGGCCCAGCGGGCCGGGGGCCTGACCGCCGGGGAGGTCATGACCACCGATGTGATCTCCTGCGGTCCGGCCGAGGCCGTCGGGGCCGCGGCCCGGCGGATGCTGCGCAGCGACGTGCGCAGCCTGCCGGTGGTGGACCGGGGCCGGCTGGTCGGCATGGTGTCGCGCCATGACCTGCTGCACCTCTACGACCGCCCCGACCGGGAGATCTCCGAGCGGATCACCGAGCTGCTGAAGGACCCGTCGTGGGCCCCCGAGGGCCACCGGGTCGTCCACCAGGTGAGCGACGGGGTGGTCGTCCTCACCGGGACCGTCCTGCACCCGTCGGACCGCCACGTGGTGGCCACCGTCGTCGCCCAGGTCCCCGGGGTCCTGGAGGTGGCCGACCGCACCACCGCCCGGGAGCCCGAGCCGAAGCCGTTCTTCCTCAAGGACACCGACTGGCGGTAACCGACTGGCGGTAACCGACTGGCGGTAGGGGCGCCCGGGCGGGCTCCGCTCAGGTGGTCTCGGGACGCATCTCGATGGCCCCGCACGGGCACTCGGTGACGCAGATCCCGCAGCCCTTGCAGTAGTCGTAGTCGATGGCGTAGCGCTGCCCGGGACCCAGCTTGATCACCGCGTTGTCCGGGCACACGCCGTAGCAGTTGTCGCACTCCAGGCAGTTGCCGCACGACATGCAGCGGCGGGCCTCGAACAGGGCGTTGGTCTCGTCCAGTCCGCCCACCACCTCGTCGAACACCCCCCGCCGGCGGATGGCATCGAGCTCCGGCTGGACCGTCCTCGGGGCGTCGGAGTAGTACCAGACGTTGAGCCGGTCGAAGGTGGCCGGCTGGCGTCCGTCGCCGTCGCGGTGGGCGACGCCGGTCAGCCAGCCGTTGATGTGGCGGGCCGCCCGGGCGCCGTGGCCGACCGCCTTGGTCACCGACCGCTCCCCCGAGGCGGCGTCGCCGCCGGCGAAGATCCCGGGATGGCCGGTCATGAGGTCTGCCCCCACCCCGATCACCCCGTCGTCCACGGCGATGCCGTCCACCCCCTCGACCAGCGACAGGTCCGTGTCCTGGCCCACCGCCAGCACCAGGCTGTCGGCCGCCAGCTCCTCGAGCTCGCCGGTGGGGCGGGGCCGGCCGTGGTCGTCGAGGCGCATCTTCTCGAGCACCAGACGCCCGGCATCGGCCCGGCGCACGGTCGACAGCCAGTGCAGCCGGATGCCCTCATCGGTGGCCTCGCGCACCTCCTCGTCGTGGGCCGGCATGTGATCCCGGTCCCGGCGGTAGATCACCACCGACTCGGTGGCCCCCATGCGCAGGGCGGTGCGGGCCGCGTCCAGGGCGGTGTCGCCCCCTCCGTAGACCGCCACGGTGCGCCCCAGGTGCAGGTCCGCCCTGGTGCCGGCCCGGCGCAGCAGGGTGAGGGCGTCGAGGATCCGGGCGGAGTCGCCGGCCGGTATCTCGGTGCGGTGGCCGACCTGCGCCCCGACCGCCACCAGCGCTGCGTCGTAGCCCTGCGCCGCCTCCGCCACGTTCGACACCCGGGTGTCGAGGACCACCTCCACGCCGAGGGCCACGATGCGCTCCACCTCGGCGTCGAGGATCCGCCGGGGCAGCCGGTAGGCCGGGATGCCGGCGTCCATCATCCCGCCG
>JAKAXN010000544.1 GCA_021816565.1 Actinomycetes bacterium | reverse complement strand
GCGAGCCCCGGGCGGTCCGCCGCATGGGATTCTCCCCGGCCAGCACCTTGAACGACGCCCTGGAGATGGCCAGCGACGTGGTCGGCCGCGACGCCACCATCACCCACCTGCACTGCCCGCCGATCATGATCGCGGACGTACACTGACCATGCCGGAACCGGCCCGCTTCCGCCAGCCGGCCCGCCCCGGTGGGGCCGAGCCCCGCCGCCGCCTGCCCGTCAGCCCGGGTGCGCTACAGGCTGCGGTGGCCGGCGTCCGGCACCGCCTCCGGGTGCCCGGGGCCTTCCCGATGGCTCCGCCCACCTGGCCGACGACGGTCGGCCGCCCGCCGGTCGAGAAGACCCTCGGGGTCGACTACGACAGCGACTGGGCCCGCGAGCCGGCCGCCCGGGTCGGCCGGGCCGTGGTCCAGGAGCTGATCTCGGCACCGGTGGTGCGGGCGCTGGCCGCCCCTCAGGTGCGGGGTCTGGACCGCATCGCCCACCTGGACGAGCCGGTCATCTTCGCCGCCAACCACGCCAGCCACCTCGACGCTCCCCTGCTGGTGTCGGTCATCCCGCCGCGGTGGCGGCGGGACCTGTTCGTGGCCGGGGCGGCGGACTACTTCTTCGACACCCGGTGGAAGGCCGCCACCTTCGCCCTGCTCCTCAACGCCGTTCCCATCGAGCGCCAGAGGGTCTCGCGTACATCGGCCCAGCGGGTCTCCGAGATGCTCTCCGACGGCTGGAGCATGCTGATCTTCCCCGAGGGGGGCCGCAGCCCGGACGGGTGGGCCCAGCCCCACCGGGCCGGAGCAGCGTGGATGGCCGTGCGCTCCGGTCGGCCCATCGTGCCGGTGCACGTGGAGGGGACCGGGCGGATACTCGCCAAGGGATCCCGTCAGATCCGCCCCGGGCGCACCTCGGTGACCTTCGGCCGGCCCCTCCGGCCGGCCCCCGGCGACGACCCGAGGGCCCTGGCCGCCCGGCTCGAGCGCGACATCGCCGCCCTGGCCGACGAGCTCGGCTCCGACTGGTACACCGCCCGGCGGCGGGCGGCGGCCGGCACCACCCCTCCGCTGACCGGTCCCGACGCCGCCGAGTGGCGGCGGGCCTGGGCTCTGGGAGAGCGGTCCGGTTCGGACCGGCGCCAGCGCCGGTCCGGGCGCTGGCCCCGCTGAGGCGGCCGGACCGGATCAGCCGGGCGGCTCCGCCCGGGCGGACCAGGCCCACCAGGTAGCGGCCCCGGCCACTGCCAGGGCGGCCAGGCGGGACACCAGCCCGGAGAACGCGGCGTCGATACCGTGGCCGAAGTTGGCCAGCTCGACCAGCGTGGCCAGCGCGGCGGCGGCCGCAGCGGCCGCCGAGGCCACCAGCAGTCCCCGGGCCACGGCCCGGTGCAGACGGCTCCGCTCGGGGCCCCGCAGGCCCCGGCCGGTGGGGCCGATCAGGCCCAGGGTGACCAGCAGGAAGACCCCCCACCCCACCGACCCCGGCCCCAGCAGATCCAAGAGTCGCTGCTGGGCGCTGATCCCGGGGGCATGGCGGACGGCGGCCAGCAGCGAGGCGACCCAGGCGGCGGCGTAGGCCACCAGGATGGCGGCCCCGCCGAGGACACCCACCGGCTCCCGGCTGAGGCGCCGCAGGTCGAAAGCGGTGCGGCCCGCCCCGGGCGGGGTGGCGAGGCGGGGACCGGGTCCGGGCGGGGCGTCGCGCACCGGGATGGCCGGGTCCCGGCCCGGCGGCGGGGGCGGGCCGGCCACCCACGGGCCACCCGGGCGGGGGGTGGCACCGGGTCCCGGGAATGCGGCAGTCGGGGCCGGACCGGGAATTATCTCGGTGCGGTCAGTCGTCTCGTCCGTCATCGGATCCGGGGGGCAGGGTGCGGGCCAGTTCCTCGGGGGTCGGCACCCGCTTGAGCCGGGCCTCCGCCGGCAGCAGGTCGACGATGGCGGCCATGATCCGCTCCGTGTCGGCCTCGAAGTCCTCCCCGGTCAGGCCCTCCACGGGGGGTCCGACCCGGACCCGGACCCGGGGGGGTCGAACCAGCTTGGAGACCTTCGGGAGGCGGGAGGAGCGGGGCCACACCTGCTCTGTACCCCATACCCCGAGCGGAATTACCGGGGCGCCGGTCGCGGCGGCCAGCCGGGCCGCGCCGGTCTTGCCTTGCAGCACCGGGTCGAAGAAGTCGCTCCCCCTCGGAATGGTGCCCTGCGGGGCGATGATCAGCAGCTCACCGGCTCGCAGCGCCTCCTCGGCCTCCCGGAAGGCGGCCCGGCCGGAGACTTTGCGGTCCACGCAGATGGCCCCGGCCGCCCTGACCATCGAGCCGATCACCGGGGCGTCGAACAGCTCCTTCTTGGCCAGGCCCCGGGGGTTGCGGCCCCCCTCGAACACCGCCAGCCCGTAGGCGACGGGGTCGAAGTAGCTGCGGTGGTTGGCGGCGACGATGGCCGGTCCCTGACGGGGGATGTTCCCGGTGCCCTGGATGTCGAAGCGGGCCAGCGGCACCGAGACCTGCTGCATGGTCAGGCGCAGCACGTCGAGCGGCTCCATGCCGAGCACCTTCGGGACCCCCGAGGGGCTGTCCAGGTGGACCACCGGCCACCGTCGGAGGGCGGCCACCGCCTGGAGGCGGATGTCGGGGTTGACCGCGGTGGGCTCGCCCACGGCGCTGAGCAGCGGCAGGTCGTAGAAGCTGTCCGAGTAGGCGGCGCTGCGGCGCAGGTCCACCCCGGCCGAGCGGGCCCATTCCCGGACCGCCCCCAGCTTGCCGATGGCCCACACGAACGGGCCGGCCAGATGGCCGTTGTAGCGCTCGATGCCGCCCTCGTCGGTCTCGGTGGCGTACCGGGTGGCTATGACGGTGTCGAATCCCATGCGCTCGGCGAAGGGAGTGACCAGGTGCTCGGGGGTGGTGGTGGCCAGCACCAGGTGCCGCCCGGCCCGGCGATGCTTGTCGAGCAGGGGCCGGACGTAGGGCAGGGCGATGGCCTCGAGCCGCTCCGCCGCCCGTTTGGCCGCCAGGTCCACCTGCGCCACCGGCCACCCCCGCGACGCGAAAGCCGCGACCCGGGCCAGGGCCATCGAGGGCACGGTCTCGCCGAACGCGTCGTAGAAGCCGAGGACCAGGGACTGGCCGGGCACGCTCTCGCGGCCCACCAGGCCGGCCTCGAACAGGGCCGAGTTGATGGCCGGAGTGCTCGACGTGCGCAGCAGGGTCCGGTC
>JAKAXN010000543.1 GCA_021816565.1 Actinomycetes bacterium | reverse complement strand
CAGTTGGCCTGGCGCTGCCAGGACCGGTCCGGTGTCCGAAGAATGAGTTCGATGAGATCGTTCACCGGGGCTCCCCTCAAGTCGGTGATCAGTGGCGGTAGGACCGTACCCTCGCTCCCACCGATGTAACTACACGGATGTGATCTTCCTACTCGCGGGGGCGCGAATCAAGGGGGTCCACGGTTTATTTGGATAAATCTGCTATCCGGCCGCGCTTCCGGCGGGCTCCGCTGGCCGGCGGGCTCCGACCGGCGAGCGGCCGCAGTACCGGGGCCGGGCGTGGGAGCCCGGAGGGGGACTCAGGACACCAGGATGTGGCGGACGTCGTCCTCGGAGTCCTCGGTGACGAGGACGATCACCTCGTCGCCCACGTGGAGGGGGGTGTCACCCCTCGGGACCACCACCCGGCGTTCCCTGATCACGGCGACCACGCTGGAGTCGCGGGGCATACCCAGCTCCGATATCTGCCGGCCGACGGCCGGGGACTCCTCGGCCAGGGTGACCTCGACCAGGCCGGCCTTGCCCTCGGCGAAGTGCAGCAGCCGGACCAGCGTGCCCACCGACAGGGCCTCCTCCACCAGGGCGGTGATGAGGTGCGGCGTGGACACCGACACGTCGACGCCCCAGGTCTCGTTGAAGAGCCACTCGTTCTTGGGGTGGTTGACCCGGGCGATGACCCGGGGGACGGCGAACTCCTGCTTCGACAGCAGCGAGACCACCAGATTGTCCTCGTCGTCGCCGGTGGCGGCCACCACCACGTCGGCCGATCCGAAACCGGCCTCGTGCAGGGTGCTGACCTCGCAGGCGTCGCCGGCGTGCCACCGGCATCCCGGAACCTGCTCCTGGCGGCCCACCACCGCCGGGTCCGATTCCACGATAAGCACCTCGTGGCCGTTGCGCACCAGGTCCCGGGCGATGGACCGCCCGACCACGCCGCCGCCGGCGATCGAGACCCTCATCGCTGGTGCTCCGGCTGGCGGGCGGAGGACGGCCCGACCCCGCCCTCGCGACCCGGACCGAGCAGCCGGGCGCCGATGGCGTCTAGGGCCTCGGTGCGTACGGCGAAGTGGACGATGTCGCCCTCCTGGCCGACCAGGCCAGGACCGGCCAGCCGGGCCCGGCCGCCCCGGGTGACCATGACCGGCCGGTAGCGGTCGGCCTCCGCCAGCTCGGACAGGGGCCGGCCGCACAGCTCCTCTGGGAGGGGGTACTCCACCAGGTTGATCTCGCCGGTCGGGTCGGTCCAGGAGGAGGCCACCTCGTCGGGGATCAGCCGGCGGGCCACCTGGTCGACGGTCCAGCTCACGGTGGCCACGGTGGCGATACCCAGCCGCTGGTAGATGACCGCCCGGCGGGGGTCGTATATGCGGGCCACCACGTGGCCCACCTCGAAGGTCTCCCGGGCGATGCGGGCGGTGAGGATGTTGGTGTTGTCCCCGCTCGTCACCGCGGCGACGGCCCCGGCCCGCTCGATCCCGGCCCGCTTCAGGTCGTCGCGGTCGAAGCCGAAGCCCACCACGGTCTGGCCCTCCCAGGGGTCGGGGAGCCGACGGAAGGCCGTCTCGTTCTTGTCGATCACCGCCACGGTGTGGCCCTCGCGCTGCATGCGGGCGGCCAGCTCGCTGCCGACGCGCCCACAGCCCACCACGATCACGTGCACGACCGGCCACCTCCAGAGGCCACAGGCTCCACTACCAAATCAGATCCTTCGTCCGGGCCCGCTCGGGGCGCCCACGATGACTCGAGTCCCCGAGCCTGTCACGCCGGCCTCCGCCGGCTCCTCTTCTGCTCCAGGAAGTCCACGAGAACGTAGTCGCCCAGGGTCTCGGGCGTGGTGTAGAAGGCCCGGCCCCGGTTGAGCTGGGTGATCTTCTCGACGAAGCTGCGCAGGTACCCGGTGGCGTCCAGCATGAAGGTGTTGATCCGGATCCCCTCCCGGGTGGCCCGCACCACCTCGTCGAGGGTGACCCGCACCGTCTCGGGTGCCGGCGGGTAGCTGAAGAACGGTTCGCCCCCCGGCAGGATGTGGGCCGTGGGCTCGCCGTCGGTGATCATGATCACCTGCTTGGTCCCGCTCTGGCGGGCCAGCATGCGCCGGGCCAGCAGCAGGGCGTGCTGCATGTTGGTGCCGTAGGTGTAGTCCCACGAGACCTCGGGCAGCTGCTCGGGCTTCAGCTCGCGGGCCAGCTCGCCGAAGCCCACCAGGCCCAGGTAGTCCCGGGGGAACTGGCTGGTGATCAGGGCGTGGAGGGCCATGGCGACCTTCTTGGCGGCCAGGAAGTTGCCCCGCATGGGCATCGACAGCGACAGGTCGACAGCCAGCACCGTGGAGGTGGAGGTGAGCGTCTCGGTGCGCTCCACCTCGAAGTCCTCCGGGGACAGGCGCACCGGGGTGCCGGTGCCGCCGCGGGCCACGGCGTTGCGCACGGTCCGCTCGATGGACAGGTTGAAGGGGTCTCCCCACTCGTAGGGCTTGGTCTCGAAGTTGCGCTCGTGGCCGATGCCGACCCGGTCGGCGACGTGACGGCCCATGCGGTCCTTGATCAGGCGGGAGAACAGGTCGGACAGCGCGTTCTGACCGATCTTGCGGAGGCCCCGGGGGGTGAGCTCGAGCCGGCCCTCCCGCTGGTCCATCAGGCCGGCCTCGGTGAGCTGGCGGGCCATCTTGGCCAGCTGTTCCAGGGACCGGGCGGCGTCGTCGCCCAGCAGCTCGCCGGCCCGCTCGATGTCCACCTCGGCCAGGGCCCCCGGGTTGGATGCGCTGGACATCATCTGCTCCAGGCGGTCCATGTCGCCGAGCTGGTTCATGACCGCGGCGGCCTCGGCGAAACCGAGCGGGTCGCTGCCGCTGAAGTCGTACCGGCGCTCCCAGCCGGCCTGCGGGAAGGCCTGGCGCAGGTTGCCCCCGAGGCGCTCCACCTGCCATCTGAGGTCCATGTCCTCGAGGAGCGAATCGGCCAGCTGCTGCAGCTGGGCCCGCTGCTCGGGGGTCATCGAGTTGAGCAGCTGCTGCATGGCCGCCATCTGCTCCGCCATCTGCTCCAGCAGCTCGTCGAGGGTCTGCGGGTTACCGGGGAACATGTCACCGAAGCGGTCCATGAACTCCTGGAACATCCGCTCGGTGTCCCCCCCCGACGCCCGGGTCTCGAGCATGCGGTTGAGCTCGTTGAACATGTCCTTCGTCCGCTGCAGGGACTCCGGGGACATGTCCGACATGGCC
>JAKAXN010000070.1 GCA_021816565.1 Actinomycetes bacterium | reverse complement strand
CCTGGACTTCTTCCAGCGCGCTCGGAGGGATTCGAACCCCCAACCTTCTGATCCGTAGTCAGATGCTCTATCCATTGGGCTACGAGCGCTGGGTGCCACCGAAGCGGCGTCCCGTCAGTTTAGCCTGACCGGGATCGGTGTCGGCTCAGGGCCCGGAAATCGACCGGGCGGGGCCCTGAGCAGGCAAAACGGACCCGGCCGGGTCAGGAGGCCGAGAAGCTGGAAGGGGCGGCGGTGCTGCCCTGCTGGGTCCAGCCGACCACATCGGACTGGCCGGGGGCGAGGGACCGGGCCCACGACGGGCCGGCCACCTGCACCGAGCCGCTGGCCGGGGACACCAGCTGGCCGTCCCACACGGCGGTGAGGCCGGTGGCCGCCGGGAGGGCCGCCTGCAGGGTCCACGCCCCTGACGGCTGGCCACCGACGTTGGCCACGGTGATGTCGGCGTTGCCGCCGTTACCCCACGAGGTGATGAGCTGGTAGGTGGAGTCGAGCACCGCCCCGCCGGTACCGAGGTCGGCGGTCAGCGAGACCGCCGACGGCAGGGCGGTGCTTCCCTGCTGGACCCAGCCGATGTCCATGCTGGCTCCGGGCGCCAGCGACAGGGTGTAGGAGGGGGCGGTCGCGGTCACCCGGCCGGTGGTGGCCGAGCCCAGGGTGGCGTTCCACATGCTGGTGATGGAGACCCCGGCGGGAAGACTGAGCGCCAGCTTCCACGGCCGGGCGGCCGACCCGAGGGGCGACGACCCGGTGTTGGTGACATGCAGATCGACGACGCCGCCGCTGCCCCACGACTGGGTCAGGGAGGCGGCGACGACGGTGCTGGTACCGGCGGCCGGAGCCGGTGCCGCGGTCGCGCTCGGGGCCGCGGGGTGGGCGGCCAGGTCGGCCAGATGGGACCGGAATCCGGCGCCGAAGCTGTCGGGGGTGCCGTCGTAGGACTGGAGCAGCCCGGGCCCGGAGCTGCAGCTCCAGCCGCCCCCCGCGTCCCAGGCCCAGGCCAGGTAGGAGACACCGTGGGCATCGGCCCACGGCATGTAGTCGTCGATGAACCCGGTCCCGCAGTCGGTCTCACCCAGCTCACCGGTGACCACCGGTACGGCGGCTGCCACCGGGGCGATGGTGGAGTCCCAGCACGACGCGGTGTTGCACTGGCTGAAGTTGTAGAGGTGCACGCTGGCCACCAGGTCGTGGGCCGGGTCGCGCGGCTCGTGGGCCAGCCAGCCGCTCAGGTCCCCTCCCCAGTTGAGGCCCTCGACCATCACCGGCTGGGTCGCTCCGGCCGCCCGGACGGTGTCGAGCAGCTGCTGCATGCCCGCCACGGCCGTCCCGTTTGTCAGAGTGCACCCGTTGAGCCAGCAGGACCAGCTCACGTCGTGGGGTTCGTTGAACAGGTCGAACACCACGCCGGGCGTGTGGGCGAAGGTGCCGGCCACCGAGGCCCAGAACGCCGGAGCGTGGTCGGCGTCGGGCATCTGCTCCTGGCCTGTGGCCAGCTGCGAACCGGGCGCCCCCCAGTGGAGGTCGATGACGGCGACCAGCCCGGCCGCGTTGAGCTCGCTCACGTAGGAGGCGATGGCGTTGCGGTAGTTGGCGCCGGAGTACGCGGTGGGGACGCCGTTGATGCCCAGCCAGCAGTCCTCGTTGAGCGGGACGCGCACCGCGTCGGTGTGCCAGGAGGCGATGGCCGCCACGGATGCCGGGTCCGACGGGCCGTCGAAGATGCCCCATCCCTGGGCGCAGGCGTACTCGGTGCCGGAGCGGTCGACGCCGAGGAGGCGGACCGGCGTCCCGCTGGAGTTGACCAGCTGGTTGCCCGCCACATGGAGAGCCACGTCGGGGGTGGCGCCGGTCGGTGAGGCCCCTCCGATCAGGATGCCGCTGAGCGTTGCGCCCAGGGAAAGGGTCGCGACGCCCGCGAGGGCCGACCGCCTGAGAAGGGTCGTGGGGTGCTGCATGCCGAGTTGCTCCTGCTGAATCCGCCGGCGGAGTTCGCCGTCTGGATTCTCGGAGCACCCGTGCCGTTCCTTGAGGCGACAGCGGATCGGCGGGTCGAGGCGGCGGGCCGGGACACCGACCACCCGGTCAACGAGCCGGGCCGCTCCCCGGTTGTCGGACACGCCTCAGCCCCCGGAGGTGCCGGCCGCCTTCCCCACCGGCTGACGGGCCACCTATGGCGGGGACGGCACAGACGAACCTCTCGGACTCCCGGTGGCAGGAGCAGGAGCAGTATGGATCGAGCAGGGTCTTCTCGCACCACTCGTGATCGGAATGCGAACAGGCCGGCGACACTGGAGCGCTGTTCATCGATGACTGCCCCCTCTCGGGACGGGCAAGCGACGCTTGCGACCGTCTCCCTCGGCACGCGACGTATTGACTGTGCGGCGCGGCCAGATGCCACCGACCCTCTACGGCCCGGTGACCACGACCGCTACACGGTCATCGGCTCCCGAGGGCATGCCGCTCAGGGCCGAAGGTCACATCCAGTGACGGTCGTCCCCTTGTGGGCGGCGACGGCCTCGCTGGCGGTGGCGAACACCGGAACCAGCCGGTCGAAGCCGGTGCGGGTCAGGACCCGGCGCACGACCGGCCGGGGGGCGGCGGCGTTGGCGGCCCCGCCCCGGGCCCGGACCAGGCGGGCCGCGCCCAAGAGGGCGCCCCGGCCGGCTGAGTCGATGAAGGACAGCGCCGACAGGTCGAGCACCAGGGAGCTGCCCACCGGCACGTCGGCGCTCACCTCCCTCAACAGGCTGGCCGAGAAGGCGTCGAGCGACCCGACCGGGCGGCACACCAGGCATCCGTCGATGGAGATCCAGTTGATCCGCAAACCGTGATCGGTCCGGGCGGAAGGGATGCCCCACCGGGTCGGGGATGCGGTCGATGCCAACCGTGATGTCATGGCCCCACCCTGCTACGGCCGCCTCGCGGGCCAGTGGCGTCAGGTTGGCAATCGGGTGACACGTGCCCGGACGCGGGCCGCCGCCTACCAGGCCGAGGTGGCCCGACGGGGGGCCGTTCCCCACCGGAACCGGCGACGCCGGGCCGCAGCCGCGTGGGCGGCGCAGCGCACCTCCTCGAGGGTGGCAGCCGCCCGCACGCTCTCGGCCATCACCGACGAGGTAGAGGCCGGCGGCCCGGTGGCGGCCTCCAACACCGCGCCCAGCAGATCGGGACCGCTGACCGCCGGCGTCACGGCCCGCTGCCCGAGCCGGCGGGCCACCCCTGTGAGCTTGGGCTCGTGGGCCACGGCCACGAACGGCACGCCGGCGGAGGCGGCGGCCACCAGAGAGTGGAATCGCAGCCCGATCACCACGGTGGCCCCGCGGTAGTCGCGCGCCGCCGACGGGACGTCGGGCGGCGGGTCCCACACCTGGACCGGCACCCGGCAGCCGGCGGCCACGGCAGCGGCCATGGGGCGGTCCTGCTCGGGCTGCCACGGGTGCAGCACCACCTCGAAGCCCGATCCCACCAGGCCGACGGCGGCCTCCTGCAGGGCGCCCACCAGGGTGTCGCCGCCGGCCAGGTGGCTGAGGGCGATGACCGCCCGGCCGGCCCGGCCGGGTGGGCGGCGGGTCCCGGACGACGGGAAGCGGTCCATGGCCGCCCACACCACGTCCGCGCCGATGGGCAGGGGGCGCCGGACACCGGCGGCGGCCAGGACGGCGGCGGACTCCTCGTCGCGCAGGCGCACCAGGCCCGCCGACCCGACTATGACCCGGGTCAGCGCCGGGGCCAGCGGGTGGGCCAGGTCCCCGGCGCCGACGCCGGCCATGGCTACGGGCCGGCCCGCCACCCGGGCGGCGGCGGACAGCGCCAGGGTGGCGCCCAGCAGGCCGAGCGGGGAGCGCCCCGATGACGGGTGCAGGGTCTTGAACACGGTGGCGGTGGCCACGGTCAGATCGGCTCTCATGGCCTCGCGGGCCACCGCGGCGCGGTCGGCGGCGAGGACCGGGCGGAATGCGGGCGGGCGATCCGCCGGAAGCCGGCCCACGGTGGCGCTGACCCGGCAACCGCTCAGAGCGGACACGAAGGCGTCGAGCACCGATTCGTCACCCGGGTTGTCCTGGCCGAAGGCCCCGGCCAGCAGGACGCTCGGTCCCACCTAGGCCGCGACCTCGACCGGCTCGGCCACCCGGAGGTCCAGGGGCTTCTCGGCCTCGTCGGCCCGCCGCACCCCGGCCACGGCCGGCCAGATGCCCACCAGGATGACGCTGATGTGGAGGGTGGCGAAGGCCACGTTGTTGAGGGTGGCCGGGTTGCGGCTGTGCACCAGGCCGTCCACTGCGGCGCCGATCAGGACGGCCAGGGCCACGAGGCCGGGAATCACCGGTCGGATCTGCCGCCCCGACCGGCCGACCTTCGGGGTCACCACGAAGCTGCCCTTGCGGCGCAGCAGCGCCCTCAGCGAGGCGCTGATGTGGATCCAGAAGCTGGCCTCCATGAGGGCGAATGCGGCGAAGCTGTAACTGCCCTGCCCGGCCACCGCCACGGTGATCATGCTGGCCGCGAAGTACGGCACGAAGTGGATGAGGAACTGGTCCGCGGTGGCCCCGGCCAGCGCCTGCTGCCCGCCGATGATGCGTACCACCGGCAGCGACATGTAGATCAGGTAGGTCCAGCCGGTGAGGAAGAACATCGACGACAGGACGAACTGCAGCTTCTGGCGCCACGGCAGCCGGGACCGCACGGTGGTGGATACGGCCGACAGGCAACCCCGGGCCCACCGGTGCTGCTGGCTGACATACGAGGCCATGTCCTCCGGCCCGAGCCCCGACGCCAGCACCTCGGGCACGTACACGGTGTGCCAGTCGCGCTCGCGCAGGCGGATGGACAGCTCGAAGTCCTCGGTGACGGAGTTCTCCGGGATGCCGCCGACCTGCTCGAGGGCGGCCCGGCGGTACACCACGTTGGTCCCGCAGCAGAACATGGAGTCGAGGGCGGCCTTGCCCCGGGCGATGATCCCGAAGAAGAGGGCCTGCTGGCTCCAGGACGCCCCGGCGATGGGGTTGCCCCGGGCGTTGGCGTAGTACTGCGGGGTCTGCACCAGGGCCACGTCGGGACGGGCGAAGTGGCGGGCCGTGCGGGCCAGGAAGTTGCGGTCGGGGACGTGGTCGCAGTCGAACACCGCCACCAGCGGCGAGGAGGTGTGGGCCAGGGCGTTGTTGAGGTTGCCGGCCTTGGCCCCGGTGTGCTCCTCCCGGCGCAGGTAGCCGACGTCGTAGCGGGCGGCCAGGGCCGCCATCTCGTCGCTGTCACCGTCGTCGCAGATCACCACCGTGACCGGTCCCTCGCTGGCCAGCCGGCTGGCTGCGACGACGGTGGGTTCCACCACCTCGACCGGTTCGTTGTATACGGGGATGAGGATGTCGACGGCCTCGGTGGCGGGGGCCGGCGGCAGGATCACCGGACCCCGGGCCCGGGTGGCGGTCCACCAGAAGCCGGCCGCCTGGGCCAGGTTGAACACCTCGGCCACCAGCAGGAGGGAGAACAGCACCGGATTGCCGACGCGGCCGGGCTGGAGAAGCCACTCGAAGTACCACACGCTGAACGCCACGTTGAGCGGCACCAGCATGAGCATCTTGCGACGGGTGTCCTGCCAGCGGCCGGTGGGCGACCAGCGGTTGGTGTTGGTACGGATGTCGATGGTCACTGTCCGGCTCCGGTCGGGATCGGGGTCGTTTTGTTGGCAGTAGTGCCGTCATTGGCCGGCGGGCAGCTGTGGCCCGCGCCGCATCCGCCGCTGCCGGCGCCCGAGGGACCGCTGAGGGGTGCCTGGAACATCCACACCTGGACGTTGGGCTTCCGGAACGACCCGGCGGGGTGGTCCACCTGGCGCAGATGGGCCAGGAGGCGACCCAGCTGGGCGGGTTGCGAGCCGTTCATGAGGCTCTTGCTGGCCAGGACGAACAGGGTGTGACCGGGGGCCAGCTGCGGGGCTCCGAGGCTGGTGGGCCGGCTGGGCATGTGCGGGGCGTAGTACTCGAGCACCAGGTCCAGGTTGCCGGGGGAGTAGATCAGCTCGTCCCCCGGGCCGGCCCGGTGGTCGATGGCGCGCACCGCCCCGGCGAAGTCGTAGATCCGGGGGTTGGAGCCGTTGATCTGCTCGTCCACGAGGGATGTGCCGAAGATGGCGGCCAGGGCCACGCACCCGGCCACCTGCAGGCGGTGGCTCCGGGTGGAGCCGGTGACCATCCGGGCGGTCAGGAGCATGAGGGCCATGACCACGCCGGATATGTAGCGCACGTCGAAGAGGAACCGTTTGGCCTCGCCGGCGCCGATCAGCAGCAGCAGCGGCACCACGGCCGACACCACCACGGCGAGGGTGGTGCGGGTCATGTTGCGGCCCAGCATGAAGATGGCCAGCAGGATGCCCACGGGCCACAGGGCCACCAGGGCGGCCATGATGCCGGCCGAGTGGTATCCCATCACGGCCCAGGCCAGGTTGGCCAGGACGGTGTAGATGTTGATCCCGTGGTGGCCGGCGCCGGCGAGCGGTGTCTGGGTGGGGGCGCCGAAGCCCTTCCCGGCGTTCTGGTTGACCAGGAACTGGTGGAAGGCGAAGGGCACCAGGGGCGCGCCGAGGGCCACCAGCGCCGCGGTGGATACCAGCCAACCCCTGAGGAGGCGGGTGCCCTGGCCCCGACCCCGGCGGTCGCGCCACATGACGGCGATGAAGAACGCCTGCTGGGCCAGGATCTGGAAGAGCCCGAAGTACTCGGTCCACGCCAGCGCGGCGCTGGCCAGCACGTAGATGGCCCAGTCCCCGGCCTGGCCGCCCCGCTTGAGCACCCTCGTCTGGCCCCACATGGCCAGCAGGGCGAACAGCATGAACATGGCGTACATGCGGATCTCCTGCGAGTACCACACCACGATTGGACCGACCGCCGCCAGGACGGCGGCCACGACCCCGCTGCGGCGGTCCCACAGGTCCCGTGCGGTGACGTAGGCGGCGGGGATGATCAGGGCTCCGGCCACGATCGAGGGGGTGCGGACGGCCAGGAGGCCGTTGCCGAAGGCCCGGACCGTGGCCCACAGGACGGCGAAGTACAGCGGCGGGTGGACGTCGGTGTCGCGCAGGTTCTGGATCATCCCCGAGAACGACATCCCGGCCTGGTGGATGCTGGTGGCCTCGTCCAGCCAGATCCCCCGGAAGGTGATCAGGCGGATGACCACCCCCACCACGAGCACCGCGACCACCAGGCGGACCGAGGGGTCGGCGGCGGCCCTGCGGGCCCGGGCCGGCAGATCGTGGCCGGTGACGGCCCACCGGGCCAGCCGCTCGGCGGCCAGGGCGGCGGTGAGGGCCCCGGTGGCCCCCACCGTGGTGTAGGCGATGTTGGTCACGCTGGTGCCGGCCACGGCGATGACGGCAGCCTGGGCGGCGGCCACCGCGGCGAGGAGGAGGATCACCGCCCGGGGGGCTCCGGTGGCGCAGCGGTGGGCCACCAGGACCCGGGCCACGCCGAGCAGGGCCATGGCCGCCAGGTAGGGGGCCACCAGATGGGCCACCGACCCGTAGCGGGCCCCGAATAGGACCGCGGTGATACGGCCCGGCATCAGCGCGCCGACCGCCACTGCGGCGGCACCGAGGAGCGCGGCCAGGCCCACGGCCACCGCCAGGCTGTGCCTCTCGCCGCGCACGGCGCGCGGCAGGAGCACCAGGGGGATGGTGACCGTGGCGAACGCGGCCGCTCCGCCCAGGGTGGACAGGGCGGCGTACAGACCGGCCTGACCGCCGGGGAGCATGGCGTTGGCGAACACCAGGTCCTGGTTCTGGACCACGGCCAGGAGGAGGAAGGCGGCGGCGGTCCACGCCGCCCCCGCGGCCGGCACCACGGTCGGGGAGGCGTCGGCCCGGGCCGGGGCCGGCCGCTCCGAAGCGTTGCGGGTATGGGCCCGGCGGGCCCGGCTGGCCCGGCGCAGTCGGAAGCCGGACCGGCGGCGGGCCACCTCGAGGGCGGCGTAGCCGCCCAGCACGACGCCGGCCGCACCGCCCAGGGCGCCCACACCGAGGGCCAGGCCCACCCCGACGGCGAGCCGCACGGCCGGCTCGGCCACCAGGCTGGCGATGAGCCGGAAGTGGCGCTGCTGGCCGTAGAGCCGGCCCCGGTCCAGGGCCAGCGGGGCGGTGACGGGCAGGGCCGCGGCCAGGACCAGCACCATGGCCACCGGCAGGCCGAGCACCGGGCCCAGGAAGGGCGCGCTGGCGGCGCCCGCACCGGCCAGGGCCACGCTGGCCCAGCCGATCCGCTTCAAGAGCATGCCCCGGCGGCCCGGGTCCAGCGCGGTGGCCGCGGACAGGCTGGTGGCCGGGAGGCTCAGCACCAGGTACAGGCCCAGGAAGACGCTGAGGTGAGCGAAGCCGGATGCGTCGAGCACGTGGGCCGCGATGAGGGCGAACACCAGGTTGCCCACACCGGCGGCCATCTGGCCGGTGGCCACTCCGAGTTGCTCGCCTCCCATCCGCTTCTTGGTGGGCGACGGCGGAGCCGGCCCGACGACGGGTTCGAGGACGGGAGCTTCAGTCAGGACAGCCACGGCACCGGTACCAGGGGTAGACAGTTGACCTCGTCGGCCCCCACCTCGGAGGGCTCCATGACCAGACGCATCAGGTCCAGGCCGGCCCGGGCCCGGCCCATCTCCTCGGCGACCAGGTGGGCCGGGGCAGGACCCGACGGGGTGCCGTCCAGCACTTCCGGCAAGGACCGTGCCAATTGATCGGTCCGCACCACGGGCTGCCCCAGCCTGGCGGCCAGGGCGGCTATGCGTCCCTCCACCGCCACACCGGCGGCGGGCACCCCGGCCGCCGCCGCCGCATGGAGAGCCCGGTAGCGCAGGGCCACCACCAGCCGGGCGCCGGACATCCGCTCGGCGGCCTCCTGGATCCGGCCCGGCACGGCCTCGACCTCCACGGGGGCAGACACCGAGGCTCTCAGCCGGCGGGCCAGCCGCCAGCTGGACGCTCCGTCGCCGGTGCCCGATGCGGACCACGGCATCAGCCGGATCGGCTGGCCGGCCCGGGCCAGCCCCTCGAGACCGGCAGCCAGGGCGTCCTCGACGGCGGGGGTCACCCGGCCGTCCACCACCACGATCACCGATTCGCCGGGGCCCCCCGGGCCGGCCGGAGGGGCGAGCACCGCCCAGGCCGGATCGGCCGCCACCCGCAGAGGGAGGGGTGCGCCGGCCGCGGCCAGATGGCCGGCGGACTGCTCGTCGCCCATCAGGAGCAGGTCGGGCCGGCGGACCACCCTGCGGGTCATGATCCGAGCGCTCAGGCGCTCGAGCGGCCCGGTGGTCAGGCCGACCACCGCCAGAGGTCGGCGGGCGGCTCCCGACAGCACGGCCATGGTGGCCACCGACGGGGTCCGCCCGGAGGCCGGGCCGGCCAGGAGGGACCGGCGATGGGTTCTGCCGGACGCCGACGGCAGAGACCGGTCGCCCGGTGCGGACGGAGCCGCCGCCGGGTCCGGGCTGGGCGCCGGGGAGGTGTTGAGGCACGACCCGGCTGCCACCAGCCAGGCGGACCGGCGGGCCGTGTCGAGGAGCCGCCTGGGCGGCCCGGCCCGGTCGGCGTCGATGACGTGGCAGCCGGGGAGGGCGGCCCGTACGGCGTCGCCGACGGCCCGCCTACCGACGGGATCGGAGCCGGAGGGCCCGGCCAGAAGAACGCTGTGCATCGATCACCTCCTCGTAGATCGCCAGATGCCGTTCCGCCACCTCGGTCCAGGAACGGCCGGTGCGCAGCTTCGAGGTCCGCTCCTTGAGCTCGTCCAGGGCGGCCCGGTCCCCGGCCAGGGACTGCAGCCACCGGGCCATCCGGACCGGCTCGGCGGGCAGCGCTGCGGACTGGGGGAAGCCGACCACCGCGGCCAGAGCCGGGGAGAGCAGGGCGGCCACCCCGTGGTTGGCCGCCTGGGCCAGGACCCCGGAACTGGAGAACGGCTTCGGATAGTTGAGGGCCACGGCATCAGCCGCCCCGAACCAGGCCTCCACCTCGTCGTCGCCGACGTAGCCGGTGAAGGCCGCCACCCGCCCGTAGCGCTCCTGGAGCTGCCTCAGGTAGCCCTGCCCGACCAGGCGGGGGTGCTCACCTCCGGCCACCACGACCTTCACCCGCTCGCCGGCCATCCCGGCCGCGTCGAGGACCGGCTCGAGCCCCTTGTAGGGAGCGACGAAACCGAACGCCAGCACCAACAGGGTGTCCTCCGATGCCCCGACGGAGGCCCGCAGGGCCGGGGACCGGCCGGCGGCCGCCGGATCGATCTGCTCGGCGCCGCCGGCCCCGAGGGGCAGCACCACCGATCCGGGCAGCACCCGGCGGAAGGCGTCCTCGTGGACGATCACCTGCGAGGCCAGGCGGGATATCGAGTTCTGCAGGGTGGCCATCCCGGTCCGGGCCACCGCCGGCGGGACCGACACCCGGTGCATGCCGGTGAACGACCGGTCGATGCTCTGCGGGGCGACCACCTGGTGCATGGTCACGACCGGCCCCCGGTCGCGCCCCCTCAGCTGCCGGAGGGCCACGAGCATGCCGGGCACCGAGTCCGGACCGCCGTAGAGGAAGGCCTCGTGCTGGACGTGGGTGACGGGCGCTCCGGTGGCCACCGCGGCGCGCGCGGCGCGGACCGGGCCGGTGGCCCCCCGGGAGAAGCAGCGCTCCACCCGCACGTCACCGTCCATCTCCACCCGGCCCCGCTCGCCGTCCCGGCCGGGCGCCACCACGGTCACGGCCGCCCCGGCCCGGCTCAGGGCCCGGGCCAGGCCCTGGGTGTACCAGGCCACCCCGGTCTCGGACGGCTGCCCCGGTTGGGGGTAGGGGGATATGAGAGCTACGTCGGCTGCCATCGTCTCCCCTCTCACCAGCGCGACCCGATGGGTACGGGCTCGGTCAGGTCGATCTCCACCGACTCGTCGAGCACATCGGGCAGGAGGCCGTCGCCCCCGACCGGTCGGCCCTCGGCCGCCCCGGGGAGCGGCACGATCCGGTTGTGCAGCCACAGGCGCAGCAGGGACAGGGCCATCCGGCGGCCGTCGCGGCCGGCCGACAGCCGGGACCCGGCCCGGTCCACCCAGACGGTGGGGATCTCGGCCACGGTGAAGCCCAGCGCCCGGGCCGACACCAGCAGATCGACGTCGAATAGGAAATCGCGCGAGGACATCAGCGGGACGGTGGCCTCGGCCACCTCCCGGCGCAGGACCTTGGCCCCGCACTGGGTGTCGCGGTAGGGCAGACCGAAGAACGCCCGGACCACCCGGGCGAAGATGCGGCTCTCCACCCGGCGGACCCACGGCCGGTGTCCGGGGACCACCGAGGCGGTGTGCCAGCGGGTCGCGATGGCCACGTCGGCCCGCTCGGCCGCCTCGGCCAGCCGCAGGAACTCCATGGGAGGGGTGGCGCAGTCGGCGTCCACGAACCCGACCAGGTCGCCCTGGCAGCGGCGCAGCGTCTCGAGGATCACGCCTCCCTTGCCCAGCTTGGGATAGCGCAGGATGCAGACCCGACGGTCCACCTTGGCGTGGCGCTCGACCACCTCCCCGGTGCGGTCGGTGCAGTGGTCGAGGGCCACCAGGAAGCGGACCTCGGGGTCGTCGAGCCGGGCCCGGAATGCGCTGAGCATCCGGTCGATCCGGTGCTCTTCGTTATGGGCAGGGACGATTATGTCGAGCCGCAATGGACCACCTTGTCCTTGGAGGGATGACACGTGCGCAGGCGACCGGACCTGCAGGGGAGACCTACAGACCAGCGGCCGCCGGCCCGCTGCGAATTTCGCCGTCGCTGCGAGCTACAGGGGTCAGCATAACGGAATGATTCCGCAGAACGTCAAGGAGAAAACGTTAAACACCGGTTAACGATCAGCCTTGAATTCTCCCGCCGCTATGCCGCTCGTACGGTAGAAAAAGGTTTCGGTTTATCGCCGTGACTGGTGGGTAAAGCCGGCCGCTTCAGTAGGCGGGTGCTGGCATTTTCCCAGGTCAGGGGCTCCAAGATGCGTTGATGAATAGGGCCCCCACCAGCGCATCGAGTCTATACATGAGCAGGCTCTAATATCCGGTTCACGGGGCCGGTCAGTAGACCTTAGATCCATCTCATTTTTGCAATTGTGACGGGCACCACAGACGGCGCCCGGGGAAGTTGGCCTCTCCGGGCCGTTTCAGGCGACGGCAGCGGTCAGCCGGCCATGCCGAGGGCCCGCATCACCTCGGCCATCAGCTCCTGAGCCGGCGGCATCCCCGGTATGTCGGCGTCCAGGTCGGGGTTCTGACCCTCGGCCACGCCGTGCCAGCGCCGGACGGCCAGCTCCAGCCACTCGGGACCGGTGAACACCCAGAACCGCTCGGCCTCCACGGCGTCAGCCACCATGTCGGCCACCGCCGCCGGGGTCGTCCCCTCGTCGATGACCCGGCGGACGATCGGGGTGGTGACGGCCGACTCGGGTGACTCGGGCGGCCGCTCCCCCAGCCGGTCGGGCCAGTTGCGATCGGCGTCGAGGATCCCGGTGCGGACCCAGCCCGGGCAGAGGACGCTCACGCCCACGGGCAGGCCGGCCAGCCGGGCCGTGCGGTACAGGTCCTCGGTGATCGCCACCACTGCGTGCTTGGTGGCGTCGTACACCGGCCCCACCCCCGGCACCAGCCCGGCCATGGAAGCGGTGTTGACGATGTGGCTCTCCTGCTGGGCCGCCATGTGCGGCAGGAAGGCCCGCACCCCGTGTATCACCCCCCACAGGTTGACCCCGAACACCCACTCCCACGCCGAGAGGGGTCCGAACCACGGGTCGGAACGGGCCGCCACCCCGGCGTTGTTGCACAGCAGGTGGACCGCACCGAAGCGCTCCATCACCCCCGCCGCCAGGGCCTGGACCGACGACTCGTCGCTCACGTCGGTCACCACCCCGACCGCCTCGACACCGAGAGCCGAGACCGCGACCACCGCCTCGTCCAGGCGGCCCTGCTCGACGTCGGCCATGACCACCTTCATGCCTGATCCGGCGAACCTGCGGGCCAGAGCCAGGCCGATCCCGCTCGCCGCGCCGGTGACGACGGCGACCTTCCCCTCGCTGAGCTGCATCCGCTTCCCCCTGTCCGGCGTTCCGGCGCCAACGCTACAGCCCCTCCCCCGTCCGGACCCCGGTGGGCGCCATCTACCGGCGGCGCTGCTGGAGGCGCCGCGTGGCACGGTGGTGATCGAAGAGACATGAAAGCCGGCGCCGGCTGGGACAGCCGGCGCCGGGAAGCGGAATCTGACCGGACCCCCGCCCAAGGGCCAGGCGCGGGGGCCCGGTCAGTCGCCAGCCACGGCAGAGACGGCCAGGCCCTCCCCCTCGGCGGCCACGGCATCTTCCACGGTGGCGGATATGGCGACTATGCGGTCGAACCCGGTGGTGTGCAGCACCCGGGCGATCAGCGGCCGGGGAGCGGCGACGGCGACCTCGCCGCCCTGCTGGCGCAGCCGCCGGATGGCCCCTATGAGCGCCCCCAGCCCGGACGAGTCCAGGAACGGCACCCCGGAGAGATCCATCACCAGCGAGGTACCGGCCGGGATGGCGGCCACCGCAGCGCGCAGCTCGCTGACGGAGAAGGCGTCGATGGCCCCCACCGGGCGGCACACCAGGTGCTGTCCGGCTGCGGCCCAGTCGATGAAGAGTCCTCCGGTCTCGGCGCGGACGGCCCGGTCCAGTGCCACGGCCGGACCGGCCGCCGCTTTGGCGGTGCGGGCGAACGGGAGCGTCATGCCAGTTATCCTGCGCCGACGCCCTCGCGAACCCGTTTCCCCGGGTTGACGATCTGGTGACGATGGCGCAGGGGCCTGATTCAGCGCAGGATCCGGGCCACCGCGGCCGGCGCCTGGGCCGCCGAGTCGAGGAACTCGAGGCAGCCGCCCCCGGCGGCGGCCAGGGCGCGGCACGCCTCGCGGGCTTCGGGCTCGGCCGACGAGAGGGCCAGCACGTGGACCCGGGTGCGGGCGGCGGCCGCCGCGGAGGCCACCGGCAGGGGGTCGTCGCCCTCGTTGGCCATCCCGTCGGTGAGTACGACCACGTCCCGGCGCAGAGCGGTGGCCATGCCGGCCTGGGCCAGCGCGGCCCGCAGACCCCCGGCCAGGTCGGTGGTGTCGCCGCCGCGCAGGGCCAGCATCCGGTCGATGACCGACGCCGGCGGAGCCGGGTCGGTGAGGCCCCGCAGCACCACCGACCGGGACCAGAACGCCACCACCGCCAGCTCGTCGTTGGCCCCCGACCGGGCGGCCAGGGCAGCGGCGGTGACCACGGCGGTGGTCAGCGGCCGGCCGGTCACCGAGCCCGACGCGTCGATGAGCAGGATCACCGCCCGGCCGGGCCGGCGCCAGCCCCGCCAGCGCAGGTCCCCCACCTTCAGGTGGGGGGATTCGGCCAGGCGGTCCAGGGTGGCGTCGAGGTCGAGGTCCACGCCCTCGCCCGGGACCGGTCCCAGACGGACACTGCCGCCCGGGGTGGCCTCGCCGGTGGCCCGGGCGGCGGGTACGACCATGCGGACGGCCAGCTGCCGGGCCCGGTCCCGCAGCCCGGGGTCGGTGGCCCGGGCCAGATCGATCAGCAGCGAGGTGCCCTCCTCCAGGTCGTCGTGGAGGGCGCCGGCCAGGGCCTCCTCGTCGAGGCACCCGACCTCGGGTGACACCTGTTCCATCTGCTGGTGCTGGCGCTGGATCTCGGCCCGGCTGAGGGACCGGCGGTTCTGGTCCTGGAGGAGCTGCTCGACCTCGGCCGGGTCGGTCAGCGGGGGCCGGGAGCGGTCCGGGCCGCCGGGCGGGGCTCCGGACCGGGGGCTTTTCCCTGGTCGGGGGGCGCCTCCGGGTCCTCTGCGGGGACGTCGCCGGCCCGCCCCCAGATCTCCTCGACGACGCTCTCGGGGCTGCGGGTGCACCCCTCGCGCACGGTCACCCGGCCGGAGAGGGCGGTGACCGCGGCGTCGATCTCCACCGCCGCCCAGTCGGCGCCGGCCGGGCTGCCCGGTGCGGGGACCGGCACGGACCGCAGGGCGGCCAGCTCGCCGGCCACTGCCACCACGTCGATGGCGCCGCGCACCGACGAGCCGATGCGCAGGTCGGGGTGCTCCCGGCTGAGCCGGACGGCCCGGACGGCCCGGCGCACCAGGGCGGCCGGGCCGGGGGCCCGCCCGGCGACGATGTCGCGCTCTTCGGCCTCGCTCTGGTAGCCGATGCCCACCCGGCAGGTCCGGTCGTAGAGGGCGGGGGTGACGCGGCCGGTGCCGACGGCGTCGTAGGGGTTCATGGCGGCCACCATCCGGAAGGTGGGGCTGGCCACCACCTCGCCGAAGCGGGGCACCTGGGCCCGGCGCTCGGACAGGACGCCGAGCAGCACGTTGAGCGTCTCCTCCG
>JAKAXN010000542.1 GCA_021816565.1 Actinomycetes bacterium | reverse complement strand
GGCCTCCTCGGCCCGGGTGTGTGACACGACCTGCTCGGCCCACTGCTCGATCTGGCGGGTGCGGGCCGCCGCCCGGGACTCCGCCTCGGAGATGATCTCAGCGGCCTCGGCCCGCGCCGACGCCTCGATGCGGCGGGCCTGCTCCTGTCCGCCGGCCACCGCCACCCGGGCTGCGTCCTCGGCCTCGGCGATCCTCTGCTCCGCCTCGGCCAGAAGCTGGGCGGCCCGGCTCTCGGCCCGCTCCACCGTCTCGGTCGCCGCCTCTTCGGCGCCGCGCAGCAGGATGGCGATGCGCTCGCCGAGGATGGCCCCGGTCTTGGGGGTGTCCGCGGAGATGCGCTCCTCGAGCTCCTTGATGCGGTTGCCCAGCCGGGTCATGTGGGCCTGCAGCCGCCGGTTCTGTTCCTGGGCGTCCTCCACCTGGCCCAGCGCGTCGGCCAGGGAGTCGAGGTACTCGTCGACCTCCACCCGGTCATAGCCCCGGAGGCTGACGGTGAAGGAGGGAACGTTGGTCTTCGAATCCATGCGGGCTCCTCGAGTTGGCGCGGCAGGCAAGGCCTCCCACCGGTTCCCGCCGGGACCCGATCCCCTCCGCCGCCATCTTCGTCCACCGGAGCGCCCATATGCAAGCATCGACCGGTTCCGCCGCTCCGGCGGGGGTCGCCGGGTCGCCCGGCCGACCCGTCACCCGACCCGCCCCGGTCGCCGGCTCAGACCCCGGGCCGCCCGGTCGCCGGCTCAGAGCCGGCCACCTCCGCTGTCGACGGGGCGTCGGCCGTTCCAGCGGCCGAGGGCCCACGCCGGCACCCCGCCGGGGCCGAGCATGGAGTCGATGGCCGCCCGGCACTCCCTCAGGTCGTCCCCCCAGGCCATGACCTGCAGCCCCGGGGCGTTGAGCGGCAGGGCCACCCCGGTGGCCGAGCCGATCCTGGTCCGGGTGGCCGACCACCCCTTCAGGGGCTGGCCGGGGTCCACCACCACCATGAAGCTGACCACCCGGGCCCCGTGCAGCACGGCGGGGGAGTCCCACAGCGGCCACCCCGGCCCCACCGCCAGCTCCGAGGAGACCACCGGCCAGCCGTCGCGGGTGACGCGCAGGCGGGACCGCCACGTGCCGGCCGTGCCGTCGTCGCGCTCTTCGACCATGAACTCGTCCAGCCACAGCAGCCGGGCACTGCTGGCCAGCTGCACCACCCCGTCGCTGCGGTGGTCGCAGCCCCCGGCGGCCAACCCCGGTTCGGGCACCCAGGTGAACATGGCGTCGCTGGCCACCGTGGCGGACACCGTGAGCGAGGAGCCGGCCGGGCCCGCACCCCGCCCTCCGCCGGCGGCTTCAGGGCCGCCGGCCGGGGGCGTCGCGGGCCCGGCCACCAGCGCCCCCAGGGAGCGGATCTCGGCGCAGCACCCGACCCCGGTGGTCACCCTGAGGCCGTAGTGGTCGCCGGGGGCCGGGAAGGTGGCCGGGGTGACGATCCACGCCCCCCACGGCGACGGCTGGAACGACACCGCCTCGGAGGCCTGCATGTCCGCCAGGACCGGCTCGCCGCCGATCCCGGCCCGGAACCGGATCGAGGCCAGTTGGCTGCGTCCTCCCGACGCCGGGGCCATCACCGGGCCGGCCCGGGCGAGGCGGCCAGCTCCTCGGCCAGGTACTCGAGCACGGGGGCCGCGAACGACGGCATCTGCGACAGTGGTCTCAGGCACGTGGCGGCCGCCTCGGCGGCCAGCCGGGCCACCTCGGGGGCCATCTCCACGCCCAGCTCCACCACGGCCGCCGGTTCCAGCGCGAGGATCCGCTGCGCCGCGAACGCCGGCCCGGCCACGTAGGCGTAGGCCGTGGCCTCGGCCGCCTGGCGCGCCGATGCCCCGGCGACCGCGGCCACCGCCCCGGCCACCACCGGGTAGTGGGGCTGCTGCTGGGACGAGACGCTGGACGCGCCGATGGCGTCGAACAGCGGCGCCATGACCACGTCCATGGCGGCCCGCAGCATGCGCCCGCCCTGGATGCGCGATTCCTCGCGCCCTGCCGGGGAGGGGGTGCGGGCGTCGATCTCCGCCTCGGCGCTGCGCCACAGGGAGTCCGGCGCCCGGGCCGAGCGGGCGCAGACCGCAGCCGCCGCGCAGGCCCCCACCGCCCCGGCGGTCCACAGCCGCCCGTAGAGGAACGCCCGCAGCGACGCCACGTCGCGCACCAGCCCGTCGGCGCAGGCCGCCTCCACCCCTCCGGAGAACGACAGCCGCCCGCCGGGCAGGCGGGCATCGGCGAGCAGGGCGCGTAGAGCTTCGGTCACTATGACTAAGAAGTACGGCTGCCCGGCGCCCGGAGTTCAGCGAAAATGTGGGCGAAACGCCTGATCTCGGTAGCGGGCCGGGTGGTTTGGCGTCCACCTTCCGATTTCGCGGATCACCCCGGCCAAGTGGGTAGCACGAAACGTGTGAGCGCTTCAGTCGTGGACGTGTTGGACGCCCAGCACCGCCGGGTGGCCGAGCTGTTCGAGCAGGTCTCCGATCCCGGGGCGGATCGCCCCGTGGTCCTGCAGACCCTGCTCCGGGAGCTGGCCGCCCACGTGGCCGCCGAGCGCAGCGAGGTGGGACCGGTGGTCAAGAGCCGCTCCATCGGCGGCGACGACCTGGCCGGACAGCTGGTGGAGGACTACGACCGCATCGACCGGCTGATGGTGCTCATAGAGCGGCGCAAGTTCAACTCGCCGGACCTGCCCGAGCTGGTGACCGAGCTGAAAGACGCGGTGCAGGCCCACGTATCGCGGGCCGAGAGCTCCCTCTTCCCGGGCCTGGAGGCGGACCTCTCGGAGCAGGAGCGGGCGGACCTGGGGACCAAGGTGAGCAACGCCGACGACATGGTGACCACCCACCCCCACCCCCACCTGCTGTCGCTCGGGTCCGTGTCGGCCAAGGTGACCGCCTTCCTGGCCCGCTTCGACTGGATGCGGGACCGCACCGTGACCAACCTGCCCCCCTCCGGCGAACGGGGCGGCCACGGCGGCCCGGGCACGGGCCCCGCCGGCTCCACCGGCGGGGCCAGGGGGGAGGTCCGCTAGGCGGGGCGGCCCCGGCCACCCGGCCCAGGTGGCCACCCGGTCGCCCCCGGCGTTTTTGGGCACCAAACCTTGACCGATTCGGCCTAGTGCCGTACCCTTAGCCGAAACCGAGGCAGCAGGCCAGTTCGCTTGCCATTGTGCGGCCGTCCGTCCTAGACTGGCCCTTGCCGTGG